>NZ_JBVJUY010000011.1:0-181464 GCF_055604165.1 Streptomyces sp. NPDC037242 | reverse complement strand
GGCTGCTTTGGGGGGCCCCGGCGTCGGGGGGGGGGCCGTTGGACCTCGGTCCCTCCCCCCCCCCCCCGCCGTGGGATCACACGGCGAGGGGCTCCAGGTCGCGGTGGACCCGCCGCTCGTCGCGCGCGTAGCGGGTCAGACCGTGGTCCTCCCCGAGCAGCCGCGCCAGTTCGGCCACCGCCTCGGCCCGTACCCGGGTCGCCTCCTCCTTGCGGCCCATCGAGTCCAGGCTGATCGCCATGTTGGAGGCGCTCGCCAGGGTCTCCGGGTGGTGCGCCCCGAGCGCTTCGCGCAGCCGCATCACCGCGAGTCGCTCCAGCTCCAGGGCGCCCTCCGGATCACCCAGGTCGGCCCGGCTGTTGGCCAGGTTGAGGTGGGCGAAGATGGTGTGCGGGTGGTTGTCGCCCAGCACCTCGCGCATGTACCGGATGGTCTGGCGCAGCATCGGCTCGGCCGTCTCCGCCGCCCCCGTGCCCCAGTGGAAGACCGCGAGGTTGTTGACCGCGGCCAGGGTGTACGGGTGCCGCTCGCCCGGCACCTTCATGTACTCGTCCACCACCTCCTGGGCCAGGTCCCGCGCCCCGCCGGGGTCCCCGGTCGCGAACATGTCCGCGGCCAGGTTCAGTTCGCAGGCCAGCAGGTCCGGGTTGACCGAGGTGTACTTCGCCCGGTAGCGGTTGCGGGTCGCCGTCGTCAGCCGCAGCGCGTCCTCCGTGACGCCCGCCCGGCGCAGCGACACCGCCAGGTTCTTCGCCGCCGACAGGGTGCCCGGGAAGGCCCGGCCCAGCGTCCGCTTGTAGATCTCGTACGTCCGGCTCAGCAGTTGCACCGAGTCGTCGTACCGGCCGACCTCGCGCAGGTCGCGCGCGAGGTTCTGCGCCGAGGACAGCGTGTACGGATGGTCCGTGCCCAGCACCTCGGTGCGCCGGTCGAAGACCTCCTGGTCGATCTCCCTGGCCCGCGCGTACTGCCCGACCATGCGCAGGTTCAGCGCCAGGTTGTTCGCGGCGGCCAGGGTGCGCGGGTGCGCCTCGTGGAAGATCTGCCCGAAGCCCTCGTGCGCGGCCGTGGCCAGCTCCATCGCCTCGCCGTACCGGCCGAGCGCGCCCAGGTCCATCGCGAGGCCGCTGGTGGTCATGTACGTGTGCGGGTGCGAGGGACCGAGCGCGTCCCGCTGCCGCTCCAGCGTGCCCTCGTCCAGCTCCATCGCCTCCACGAACCGGCCCTGCGAACGCAGGATGTTGGAGAGGTGGAACCGCAGGTAGAGGTACTGGAGGTCGTCGCCTCCCAGGGTCTCGCGCCAGGTCTCGCGCAGCTCCTCGCCCAGCTGGTAGGCAGCCTTGAAGTCACCGCGCTTCCACAGGTACCGGACGCGGTCGATCAGCAGCCGACGGGTCTCCGGCTCCTTGCAGAACCGGGCCTCCGACGGCGTCAGGTGCGGCCAGATGGTGTTGAACCGGGGCCAGGTCTCCGGGTTGTCTATCGGCTCGTCGTCGTCCGGCCGGGCACCGGCGAGGATCCGGTGCACCGCGTGCCGGGCCTCGCGCTGCTCCTCCTCCGAGAGCTGCGCCCGGATCACCGCCTGTACGAGGCGGTGCACCTGGATGCTGTTGCTGACCTGGTCGACCTTGGCCAGCGCGAAGCGGCCGATCTCCCGGATCACGCGGCCGAGCACCAGCTTCTCCTGGAGCGAGGAGTCGTACGGCTTGAGCGCGTCGATCATCTCCTTGCTGTAGAGGAGGTTCGCCGAGATCGGCTCGGGCGCGAAGAAGGCGCACAGCTGGAGCAGCCGTACGGCGGCGGGCGAGCGGGACTGGAGCCGCTCTATGGACACGTTCCAGGTCGCGGCGACCGGCTCCGGGTATCCCGGCGGCTGGTTCAGCGCCAGTACCCGGGCCGCCTGCTGGGCCAGCTGCTCGATGTACGCGGACACCGGCGTCGCGGTCTCCGCGATCCAGGCACCCGCCTGCTCGACGGCGAGGGGCAGGTCGCCCACCGCCACGGCCACCTGCTCGGCGTCGTCCTTGCTGAGCCCGGGGGCCCGGCGCTGGAGGTGCTCGATGGACTCCTCGCGCAGGAAGACGTCGACCGGGAGCGCGTCACCGTACTGCGACCAGGACTGGTTGCGGGAGGTCACCAGCACGTGCCCCGGGCCGCCCGGCGGGAAGAACCGCTTGAGCGTCTCGGGATCGTCGGCGTTGTCGAAGACCAGCAGCCAGCGCGCCGAGGGCACCCCGCGCCGCAGCAGGTCGATCGCCTCCTGGGAGGCGGCCGACATGTCCTCGCCGGTCTGCGCACCGAGGCGTACGGCCAGCTCCGCGAGGGCGGCGACCACGTCGTCGGTCTGCTCCGAGGAGATCCACCAGACCAGGTCGTAGTCGGCCATGAACCGGTGTACGTACTCCAGCGCCACCTGGGTCTTGCCCACGCCGCCGAGCCCGTACAGGGTCTGCGGCTGCGGCAGCACCACGGCCATGCCGCCGCCGAGCTGGTCGCGCATCCGCTCCAGCACGATCGAGCGCCCGGTGAACCCCGGGTTGCGCGGCGGCGCGTTCCAGATCTTCGGGACCGTCCCGGGGAACCGGGGGCCGGGCTGGGAGGCGCTGGCGACGCTGTCGGGCAGCGCCATGGGCCGCTCCACCGCACGCAGCAGCGCGGTGGTGGCGTGCACCTCGTCGAGCCGGAACAGGTCCACCGGATTGCGGTCGATGTACGGCGTGGACAGGCGTACGTCGCCCACCCTCAGCGGCACCAGCTGGCGCCGCCCGCCGGTCGGGTCCTCGGCGGCCGCGCGCTCCCACACGTCCACGGCCCGGGCGGACTTGAGGTAGGCGCTGGAGAGCAGCACCACGGTCCGGGCGGCGGTGTCGATGCTGATGCCCGTCCCGCCGCCCAGGGTGTCCCCGGCGCCGGGCGCGGCGGCCGGTACCCGCTCGGCCGAGACGTCCTTGGGGACGACCCGGAAGCCGGCCCGGGTGAGCACCGACTCGATCCAGTCGGCCCACATCCGGTTCTCGGCGACGTAGGAGAGGAACAGGTCGGCGGGCAGCGCCGGGCGGCGCCGGGTGAAGGCGTCCCGGATCCGCAGGCGCACCTCCTCGCCGATGGCGGGCATGGAGGTGATGTCGCCCTCGGTGACCACGGCCGTGAGCCGTTCGAAGGCGGACAGCAGGGAGTTGGTGAGCCCGGCCTCGTCGCCGAAGGTGGCCAGGGTCTCCTCGTAGGCGTAGTAGGGGCGGTACGGGATCTCCACCGCGCCCCAGTAGGAGGTGAGCTCGTCCCCGACGAGGCCGTTGGGGAAGCGGTCGAACTTGATGCGGGCCAGGGCGCGGCCCGCGTCCGCCTTCTCCTTCTCGCCCTCGTCGATGCGCATCGGGACCGGGTAGATCTTGATGCCGCGGTCGTTGAAGCGCTCGTCGATCTGCCGGGCGACCGAGGCGGCGCCGTCGATCGACTGGTCGGAGAGGGTGAAGCAGTCCACCAGGATGTCGGGGAGGTGGACCGTGCAGATGTCCGCGATGTCGGAGAGGCCCGTGCGGCTGTCGATCAGGACGTAGTCGTAGTTCTTCTTCATGTCGGCCCTTAAGGCGTCGAAGAAGAGCCCGCCGCCGAGCCGGTCGTAGAAGTTGTCCCAGTCGAAGGTGGACACGGTCGCCGAGTACTCGCGGTTCTGCCGGCCCGCCGAGACGAAGTCGAGGGTGCCGCCGTCGGGGAACTCCCAGCCGAGGGTCTCGGGGGTGAGCGAGACGGCGTGCGGCTGTATCCGCGCGTAGTCCTTGTGCCAGTCGTCGGCGCGCTGCACCGGGCTGGTCGCCGCCCAGGCGTACTCGCTGATCAGGTCGATGACCCCGGTCGTGGCCCCGAGCGTGGAGGGGTCCAGGAAGGGGTGGAAGAAGCGGTGCAGGCCGGGAGCCTCCAGGTCCCAGTCCACGGCCAGGACCCGCTTGCCGTTGGCGGCGAGGATCCAGGCGGTGTTGGCCAGCGCCATGGTGCGGCCCGTGCCGCCCTTGTACGAGTAGAAGGTGACGATCCGTCCGTCACGGCTTTCGAGGCTGTCACGACTCGCTGTCATCCGCGTCCCCCCGGTCGTTGTCGTTGCTCTCACTGTGCCGGTCGTTGGATGCGCCGGGCGGGAAGGGGGCGGGCGGCGCCACGGGTGGTGCGCCCATCCCCATCGGGCCCAGCAGCCTGGGCCGTTCGGTGCCGGTGCTGCCGGCCGGCGGGTAGACCTGTGCGTGTCTCAGGAACTGCTGGGCCGCCGCCTCCACCACCTGCGGCAGGATCTGCCCGAGCGTCTCCATGTTGGCCACGCCGTTGGCGGCGGCCCGGCAGGCGGCCCTGCCCTGGCTCATCTTGACGGGCATGGTGTCCTCCAGCCGGTCGGCCAACTCGCCCTCCTTCGCGCGGCTCTGGTGGTCGTAGCGGTTCCAGGGCACGACCACGTTGATCCACGGCCGGGGGGCCTGGTCGAAGGCCGCCAGCCGCTGGCGGCGCTGCTCGTCCTCCACCGCCCACCGGTCGACGATCAGGATCTCCGGCCGGGTCGGCGGCTGCTTGCTGTCGAAGTGCCCGGCCTCGTCGTCGAAGGAGCCGACGGTGGTCTGGTAGTTGAGGCTGCGCACCAGGTCCTCCGCCACGTAGGCGATGGGCCGCTGGGCGACCGGATGGTACGGATTCCACTCCAGCGCGCTGTCCCCGTAGTACTCGGGGCTGCGGCCCTCCGGCAGATCGTGCCGGGAGGCGGCCGCCACGGTGACGTGCAGGGTGCGCGCCGCGCTGCTCGGGGTGCCGAAGGCGCTCGGCACCACCCGGTAGTCCATCGGGCGGATGGGGTCGAGCCGGACGGTCTCGGCCACCCGGACGATCCGTTTGGCCAGTTCGTACACGGCCCGCTCGTACTGCTCGGCGTAGCCGCGGAGCTTGATGAGGCCGTACAGCCCGTCGGTGACGTAGCGCTCGCCGAAGGTGTTGTGGTTGAACTGCAACCGCTCTGCGGGGCCGGGCAGTTGGGAAGGCGGTACCGGAACCCACAGCGCGGGCACGATGGCCTCGGCCGGCTGGTTGCTGACGGCGCCGTGCTGGATGGCGCGCTGCGCGAAGGCGTACCACTCCTTCCCGCACATCTCACTGGCGAAGTAGCGCGGCGAGAACAGGGGGACGAAGACCCGGCAGGTGGCGAGCGCCGCCCCGAGCCGTTCCGACCAGCCCTCGCCGCTGCGTATCTCCCGGTCCATGAACCCGGCATCGGATCCGGCGGGCAGATCCGTCAGCGCCATGACATGGCTGCAGAGATCACGGAACAGGCGCTCCACCCACATGTCGGGATCGGGCCCCCCGGCCCCGAATCTCGGTGTATGCGCATAACTGAGAAAAAAGTACGGCTGCACTGATGCGGGCACACGACCCCCGTCCCGAAGATGCGAGCGAAGAAACATCATTCCGGAGCTGCTTCGCCACATCCCCTCATCGTTCAGTCAATCAGCGTCTGTTTTCGGTCATCCACTCAAGCGCGTGATCGACGGCATCCGGGATCGAGAAGAGCACGGCCGATACCCCTCCCACCCGCCCCCTGCGCACCCGGGATTCCGGGAACGACATGCCGATCTCGGCGAAATCGCTGTCATCCAGCGCGACGTCCTCGTACGCGGTCCACCTTTCCGCCTGCGGCGCTCCGGGCTGCCCTCCCGGAAGGTTCACCTTCACCACACACTCGTACATGCGCAAGGGGGGCTTCGGAATTCGATACTCCGCGAGATGGAAAGCGGTGCAGACCGAAAAACCCACATTGATCATGAGTACCTGGCCGCCCCCCCAGCACATCTTTCCCAGGGGTGTCTCCTCACCCAGATGGCTCTCGATGCGGTGACCTGCGCACAACGCCTCGGCATCCCTGCCGAGCGCGGCGAAGGACGTCTGCGGGTGCGCGCTGCGCACGGCCCCCGGAGCGGTGCGCACGGCCTCGGCCAGCGCCCCCATGCCCTGGCTCGGGGTGAGCTCGGGGTCGAAGGCGGGCATCCGGTCGAGGAACGCCTCCACCTGCGCCTCGCTGAGGCCCGCGATCTGCTTCAGATGGGCGGTGGACGTGCGCGAGTTCTCCGGGGTGAACGTGGGGACCACCAGGGTCCCGCGCGGCCCGAGGAGGCCGGTCAGCGCGTCCCGCAGCGGCTCGGCGCGCACTCCCGTGCCGCCGAGGGAGGCGTGGGCCATCACGCGCATGCCCGGGCGGACGCCGAGCAGCCGCAACTGGACGGCGAGGGAGAGGACTCCGGGCCGGGCGGGCCGGGGTGGCGGGCCCTCGCCGTCCGGGCCGCTCACGCGTCGACCGCCTTCAGCTCCCAGCGCAGCTCCGCCACCAGACGCTTGCCGGTGCTCGTCAGCTCGGCCGCCTCCGAAAGCCGGTCCAGGGCCCGGTGGATGCGGTCGGCGCCGCCCGGCTCGGGATTCGCCGTCGCCCGCCGGTACGCCTCCACCGCCACCCGCTCGTGTACGTCGGCCAGCAGCCGGGACACCGGCACCGGGCGCTCCCGCCACGGCGAGGGGTGCTGCCACTCCCCGTCCAGCGCGTACAGGTCGGCCACCTCGGTCAGCGCCCGCAGCCGCGCCCGCCTGCGCCCGGTCAGCAGCGCGAGCGCGGTCTCCCGCACCCCGGCCGTGTAAGGCACCCCGAGCGCGCCCGGTCCGTGCCGCCCGGCCTCCCCCCAGCCGCCGGCCCGCGGCCCGCCGGCGAGCGGGGTCAGCGTGGTCAGCCCGGCTCCCGCCGCCCTGGCGAAGCCGGGCACCGTGGAGTGCAGCAGTTCCCACGCCCCGGACAGCCGCAGCCGCCACTCCCCGGCCTCCCCGGCGCCGAGGCGCAGCCGGGGCGGGCGCGCGAAGCAGTTGCGGTACGGGTCGAGGTCCTCCAGCGCCACCGGAGCGGCGTCCGGCCCGGGCGACCAGGTCCGTACGGGCTGCCAGCGCGCGTCCCCCGCCGCCGGGCCGAAGCGGTGCTCGGCGCGGCCGTCGCGGACGGCGTACCCCTCGTCGGTGGCGTGCAGCGCGGCCCGCCCCTCGGTGCCCGGCTCGCCGAGGCGCAGCAGCCCGAGCGTCGGCAGGTAGACCTCGCCGTCCCGGTAGGCCACCTCGGCCGGCAGGTCCAGCCCGCCGCGCAGCACGGCGGCGGCCGTCAGCGAGGTGAGCCTGCGGGCCGGCTCCGCGCCGTCGCGCGGCCCTCCGCCCGTCGCGTCCAGGGCCGCCAGCACCCAGGTCCGGGTGAAGGGGTGGCCCAGTACGGCGTCCACCGCGTCCGCGCCCGCCTCCCCGGCCGCCTCCACGGCCGCCAGCAGCTCCCAGGCCCGCGCCCAGTCGGGGTCACCCGTCCGGTCGGCGTTCAGCCGGGCGAGCAGGACGCGGGTCAGCTCCTCCTGGGAGCGGGCGAGTTCGGCGGGGTCGGTCAGTTCCGGCGCGGTCGCACGGGCCGCCGTACGCCCCTCCACGCCGTCGACGAGCTCGCGCAGGTCGGTGCAGTAGACGGACGGGTGGTCGAAGCCTCCGCCGGTGTCGCCCTCGGCCTTGTAGCGGTGCGTGTAGAGCCCGCCCCCGCACGAACGTACGACGGGGCAGCGGCGGCACGCATCGCTGACGCCCGCCAGGCCCAGCTGCCGGGCGCGCATCCCGGGATGGGCCGCGACCTGGTCAAATGCGTGGTCGAAGACGTTGAACCCGGTGGCCGCGGCCCCCTCGAAGGCGCTCTTGAGGGAGTCCACCTGCTCCAACTGCCCGTCGGTCTCGACGACGACGAGGTCGGTGGGCGCGAGGCCGAGGGACTCGGTGAGGCTGGGCCCGCCGCTCAGGGTGGAGAGCAGGGACTCGAAGAGCCGTACGGGGACCGGGCGCTCGCGGCGCTCCCAGTGGTCGAAGACCCGCAGCAGCCAGCGCGCGTAGGCGTCGGGGGCGCCGTCGGGGCGGGCCGGGGGAGTCTCCCAGGTGGCGTGCGGGAGCAGGAAGTCCACGCGCGGGGGCTCTAGTTCGACGAGGGCGTCCAGGACGGCGACGGGATCGTTGGCCACGTCCACGGTGCAGAGCAGACCCTGGTAGAGGTGGCGGTAGGGCGCGGAGCGCAGCAGTGCCACGGCGGCCAGGACCAGGGGGTGGCTGGTGCGCCCGTCGGCGAAACGGCGGTGCCGGTCGTTGGCGGCGCGGTCCCCGTCGAGGGAGATGCCCACCCGGACGTCGAACTCGTCGAAGAGGTCGAGGTAGCGGGGGCTGAGCTGGAGCCCGTTGGTGTGGATCCGCAGGTCGAGGGCGGCGGTTCCGGCGAGTTCCCGGGTGAACGCCTCGCACACGAGCCGGAGCCGGGCGGTGCCCGCCAACAGGGGTTCCCCTCCGTGGAGAATCACCGTGACGGAGGGGAGTTCATGGTCACGGGCATGTTCGGCGAGCCGCGACGCGGTCTTGGAAATCACCTCGGGGGAGATCACCTTCGGCCGGGCTCGCCAGCTCTGATCTGCGTGTTCGTAGACATAGCAATGATCACAAGCAAGATCGCATCTGCTGTGAACCTTAAGGACGATCTCGCGAAAAGCGATCAGGCCGGTCATTCCGCCAGTCTAGAGCGCGTACTTCCGTGTCAGAGCGCAGAGTTGAAGATCGGTGCCTGAGCGCGACGAGCGGATTCCACCGGCAGCACGCGGCCGAGGGTCGAGGCCGCGGACGCACTGCGGACGTCGATCTGGGCGAGCGGGACCCGGCGGGCCTTGACCGTGCTGGTCGGGGGGGTTGCGGAAGTGTTCACGACACCGTCCTCGGGGAAGCCATGTGGAATGGGCATGGGGATTGACAACAGCGGCCTGCTGGTGTCAAGCGTGGACTTTACTCGGCCACACCCTATTGGCAACCGAGGCATGACGCATGGTCAAGCGTTCTATAGAAAGCGTGACGTATTTCTGACGTGACGCATTCCCCCGTTTGCCGGACGGCAAGATCCTTTTCCTTTTCCGGGCGGCTCCCGAGCCTCTCCTGACGCGGCCCTAGGCCGGCTGCTGTTCGCCCAGGGGCGGCGTGGGCAGCTCTTTGAGCAGCCACGTCAGTACGTCGGGCAGGGCGCGCAGCGCCGCGAAGTGCGCGGCGGCCGGGTCGATGGTCGTGGTCGCCCCGGGGATGCGGCGGGCCAGCCAGCGGGAGTGGCCCACGGGGGAGAAGACGTCCAGCTCGCCGTGCCAGATGAGCACCGGGCAGCGGATGTCGGCCGGGTCGAAGCCCCAGGGGCGGCTGAAGGCGAGGATGTCGTCGATCCAGCCGTAGGCGGAGGCGCGGACCCCCTCGCGGTAGTTGCGCAGCAGCATCTCCCGCAGCCCCGAGTCCGCGACGATCATGCGGTCGCTGTCGGTCAGCTCGCGGCGCAGCTCGTCCAGTAGTCGGCGGGGGTCCTGGGCGATGCCGGCGGCGCGCGGGATGAGCCGGGCCTCCAGCTCCTCGGGGTCGTCGGAGGCGGTGGTGTACTCCCGTACGTTGGAGGCGGCCATTCCGGCGAACCAGTCCAGGTCCTCGGCGTCCCGGGGGGCGAGGGGGACCAGGGCCGCCGTACGGGTGACCCGCTCCGGGAGCAGGGCCGCGCAGGCCAGGGCGCCGGGGGCGCCGCCGGAGCGGCCGACCACGGCGAAGGTGTCCAGCCCGAGGGAGTCGGCGATGGCCGCCACCTCCTGGGCCACGTCGGTCACACTGCGGCCCGGGTGGCGGTCGGAGCCGCCGTATCCGGGCCGGTCGTAGGCGATGAGCTGCATCTTCCGCTGGTAGAGCACCATGCCCCGGGGGGCCGGGCCCAGTCTGCTGCCGGGCATGCCGTGGAGCAGGAACACCGGTCTTCCGTCCGGGTCGCCCCAGCGCTCCACCGTCAGATTCCGCCCTTCCGCAACGCGTACCTGACTGCGCACGCGCTCCCTCCCTCTCGGTCGACGCGACTCGTCAGGCTGATTGTGCTCGCTGGGGGAGGAGTGCGGTAGGGCGCACTCCTCCCGAAATTCTTGTGAAAGATTTCACAAGCGCACAGGGGTCCTTGGTCCCTCGATGTTTCCGCAGGTCAGAGGCGGCGCTTAGGGGGCGTGAACGGGCGTGAACGGCCCTTGGTCCTGCCGGGAAAGGGCTTTTTCGGCACCGTTGCTTCCGCTTTTGGGTGTCGAATTAAGTCATCAGGAAAACGGTTCGGTCGAGTTCGATATGAAGGAGTTCCTGCCATGCAGGCCAACGAGATGGTGGACGGACTGGTCCAGGGAGCGCTGAAGGCGCTCGACCACTTCGCGTCGTTCAATCAGGAGCAGGTCGACCACATCGTCAAGAAGGCCTCGCTGGCGGCACTGGCCCGGCACGGCGAGCTGGCCGAGCTCGCCGTCGAGGAGACCGGCCGCGGCCTCTTCGAGGACAAGGCCGTCAAGAACCTCTTCGCCTGCGAGCACGTCGTCAACTCGATGCGGGGACTGAAGACCGCGGGCGTCATCCGCCGCGACGAGCTGAACGGCATCACCGAGATCGCCGAACCCGTCGGTGTCGTCTGCGCGATGACCCCGGTCACCAACCCGACCTCGACCACCGTCTTCAAGGCCCTGATCGCCCTGAAGACCCGCAACCCGATCATCTTCGCCTTCCACCCCTCCGCGCAGAACTGCTCGGCCGAGGCCGCCCGCACCGTCCGCGACGCCGCCGTCGCCGCCGGCGCCCCCGAGAACTGCGTGCAGTGGGTGACCGCCCCCTCCATGGAGGCCACCGGCGCCCTCATGAACCACCCGGGCGTCTCCACCATCCTCGCCACCGGCGGCAACGCCATGGTCAAGGCCGCCTACTCCTGCGGCAAGCCGGCCCTGGGCGTCGGCGCGGGCAACGTCCCGGCGTACGTCCACAAGAGCGCCAAGCTGGCCCGCGCGATCCACGACATCGTGCTCTCCAAGGCCTTCGACAACGGCATGATCTGCGCCTCCGAGCAGGCGGTCATCCTCGACCAGGAGGTGTACGAGCAGGGCATCGCCGAGTTCGAGCGGCTCGGCGCCCACGTGGTCAGCGCCGCCGAGAAGACCAAGCTGGAGCAGTTCGTCTTCGGTACGACCGCCTACGCGGCCGACTGCGCCGGCGCCAAGCTGAACCCGGCGGTCGTCGGCAAGTCCCCGCAGTGGATAGCCGAACAGGCCGGCTTCACCGTCCCCGCCGGGACCTCGATCCTCCTCGCCGAGTGCGCCGAGGTCGGCGAGGGCGAGCCCCTGACCCGCGAGAAGCTCTCCCCGGTACTGGCCGCACTGAAGGCCTCCGACACCGAGCACGGCCTCGAACTGGCCGCCGCGATGGTCGAGTTCAACGGTCTGGGCCACAGCGCCGCCATCCACGCCGAGGACGAGGAGCTCGTCGAGGAGTTCGGCCGGAAGGTCAAGGCGATCCGCGTCATCGCCAACTCGCCCTCCACCTTCGGCGGCATCGGCGACGTCTACAACGCCTTCCTGCCCTCGCTCACCCTCGGCTGCGGCTCGTACGGCCACAACTCGGTGTCGAACAACGTCACCGCGGTCAACCTGATCAACGTCAAGCGGATCGGACGGCGCAACAACAACATGCAGTGGTTCAAGGTCCCGCCGAAGATCTACTTCGAGCGCAACTCCATCCGCTACCTCGGTGAGATGGACGGCATCGGCCGCGTCTCGATCGTCACCGACAAGACGATGGTCGCCCTCGGCTTCGTACAGAAGGTCACCGACATCCTCCAGGCCCGCGAAGGCTCCGTCGCCATCCAGGTCATCGACAACGTCGAACCCAACCCGGAGCTCTCGACCGTCCGGGCCGGCGCCGCGCTGATGCGCGAGTTCGGGCCCGACACGATCATCGGCCTCGGCGGCGGCTCCCCGATGGACGCCGCGAAGATCATGTGGCTGATGTACGAGCGCCCGGAGGTGGAGTTCGGGGACACCAAGGAGAAGTTCTTCGACATCCGCAAGCGCGCCTACAAGTTCCCCTCGCTCGGCGAGAAGGCCAGGATGGTCGCCATCCCAACCACCTCGGGCACCGGCTCGGAGGTCACCCCCTTCGCCGTCATCTCCGACCCGGCCGCGGCCCAGAAGTACCCGCTCGCCGACTACGCGCTGACCCCGAACGTCGCCATCGTCGACCCGGTCCTGCCGATGGGCCTGCCGGCCACGGTGACCGCGGACTCCGGCTTCGACGCCCTGACGCACGCCACCGAGGCGTACGTGTCCGCGTACTCCAACGACTACACGGACGGCCTCTGCCTCCAGGCGATCAAGCTGATCTTCGAGAACCTCCAGCGGTGCGTGGTCGACGGTCCGAACGACCCCGAGGCCCGCGAGAAGATGCACAACGCCTCGACGGTGGCGGGCATGGCCTTCGCCAACGCCTTCCTCGGCCTGGTCCACGCCATGGCGCACACCCTGGGCAACACCTTCCACGTTGCCCACGGCCGCACCAACGCGCTGCTCCTGCCGCACGTGATCCGCCACAACGGCACGGTCTCGCACAAGGCCACCCCGTGGCCGAAGGCCGAGGTCTACCGGGCGCCGGAGCGCTTCCAGGAGATCGCGAAGATGCTGGGCCTGCCCGCCGCCACCGCCGCCGAGGGCGTCGAGTCCTACGCCAAGGCCGTCGAGGAACTGCGGACCAAGTGCGGGATCCCCGCCTCCTTCGCCGAGGAGGGCGTGGACGAGCAGGCCTTCATCGAGGCCCTGCCGACCCAGGCCATGAACGCCTACGCCGACCAGTGCGCGCCCGCCAACCCGCGGATGCCGATGATCGACGACATGAAGCAGCTGATGCTGCGGGCGTACTACGGCAACAGCGAGGGCGCGCCGGCCGCTAAGGCAGCTGAGAAGCCCGCCGCGAAGGCCGCCGCGAAGAAGTGACGTCCGCCTGAACGAACCCCACCGAAGACCGCGAAGGCCCGCCCCGGGACACGACCGAAGGGGCGGGCCCCTTCGTGCGCCGCGGCTCAGCGCTGGGGCCAGTACCAGAGGGGTTCGTCCAGGGGGCCCTCGCGGCCCGCCACCTCCGTGCGGCCGAACTCCTTGAGCAGGGTGATCGTCCGCAGGTCCACCCGGTGGCGGCGGGTGCCCGCGGACAGGGCTTCGGCCAACGGGGCGGCGTGGGTGACCACCACCGTCTGCGTCTCCCGGGCGACCGTCAGGATCAGGTCCGCGAGCGGGGCCAGCAGGTCCGGGTGCAGGCTGGTCTCCGGCTCGTTGAGGACCATCAGGGCGGGCGGCCGCGGGGTCAGCAGCGCCGCGGTCCACAGCAGGTACCGCAGGGTGCCGTCGGAGAGTTCGGCCGCGCCGAGGGGGCGCAGCAGGCCGTGCTGGTGCAGCTCCAGCTCGAAGCGGCCGTCGCGCTCGGCGATGCCCACCCGGCTGCCCGGGAAGGCCGCGGAGACCGCCTCGTCCAGCGCCGCGTGGTCGCCGGTCTCCCGGATGGTCTGGAGCGCCGCCGGCAGGTCGGAGCCGTCGGCGCTGAGCACGGGCGTACGGGTGCCGATCCGCGGGGTCCGGGCGGGCGCCCCGGCGTCGGTGCGGACGTGGTCGTAGAACCGCCAGGACCGGATGAGCTCGCGCAGGGCGAGCAGGTCCGGGGCGAGCTGGGGGTCCGCGAGCTCGCTGAGCATGGAGTCGTACGGGCGCAGGGCGTTCTGCGTACGGTGCCAGCCGCCGTCGGCGGTACGGGTGCGCACGGCGGGCCCCGCGCGGTCCGAGAGCAGCGCCGCCGGACGCAGGACCGGTCCGGCCCAGGTGCACTCGCGCTTGATCTCCGGGTCCAGGGCGAAGAGGGAGCCCCGCACCGGCACCGGGTGGCCGAAGTCCACCGCGTACCCGAACTCGTCCCCGGCGAAGCCCAGCCGGAGGCTGACCGGTTCGGTGCGGACGGTGCCCTGGAGCGGGTGCTGCCCCTCGCGTACGGCCCGGCCGAGCTTCTCGGGGCCGGCCCACAGGGTGGACGGGAGCCCGCCCTCCCGGGCCAGGGCGGCGACGGCGCCGCCGCGCGCGGAGTCGGCGAGCAGGCGCAGGGAGCGGTAGAGGCTGGACTTGCCGGTGCCGTTGGCTCCCGTCACGACGGTGAGCCGGCCCAGGGGAACGATCAGTTTCCGGAGCGAGCGGTAGTTCTCTACGGCGAGCGTGGTGATCACTGCTCGGGGTGCTCCTCGGGGGCGAGGAAGCGGCCCATGGGCAGCACCTGGCGGCCCCAGGTGCTCGCCAGGACCTGCCCGGCGAGCAGGTACAGCGCCCCGAGGGAGGCCAGCAGCCCGGACCAGCCGGCGATCCGGTTCCAGACCACCTCTCCGGTGAAGCCGTTGACCGTCATGGCGATGAACACGGCGAGCACGCAGGTGAAGGTCGTCAGCAGCACCAGGTGGATCCGCCAGCTGCCGATCCACAGCACGAACACCACGAACACCCAGGGCAGGGTGAACAGCCCGCTGACGTCCCCGCGCAGCGCGGGATCGGTGGCCGGCAGCACCCACTGGAGCAGGCAGGCCTTGGCCATCCAGAAGAGCCCGAAGCCGCCGAAGACGGTGGCGTGCCAGGTGTCGCCGCGCTGGGCCTGGAAGAGCCCGGCCAGCAGCTGGGCGAGCCCGCCGATGAAGAACCCGACCAGCGGCAGCACGGAGTGGCCGAGCTTCTCGGGGAAGACGCCCGCGTCGATGCCGGTGGCGATGACGGTGACCACGATGAAGCCGGTGAGGCCGAGCGCGCCCAGCTGGGCCTGGGCGCTGGGCTCCATCCGCTTGACGGAGACGGCCTGTTCGGCCGGGCCCTGGCGGTTGCGGAAGACGGGGGTGTTCACCGCGAGTCCGCCGGGCCAGCGCTTCCGCTCCCGGCGCTCCCGGCGCTTCCGGTGTCGGCGAAGCGGGGGACCGCGGGGGAGTCGTCGGGGAGCCCGCTGCCCACCGCCGCCCCGGGCCGGCCCTTGCGGAAGCCCGCGCAGGCCAGCGTGATCGCCGAGCCGGCCACCGCCCAGGCGGCCAGCACCAGCATGGGCCCGCCGGCGCCGTTGCCCTTGAAGTACGCGATGGAGCGCGCGGCGTACGTACCGGCGCCCGGCGGCAGGGCCGGGCCGATGGCCTTCCAGAACGGAGGCAGCAGCGGGTACGGGTAGGCGCCGCCCGCGCTCGGGTTGCCGAAGACCACGACCAGCAGGATCGCCAGGCCGATGCCGACCACGCCGGCCAGACCCTGGAAGGCCAGGGTGACCGCCCCGACAGCGAAGACGACCAGGGTGCCGAGCCCCCACAGGGCCATGATGGAGCCGGGCAGGGCGTCCAGGACCGGGCCCGCGATCACGGAGCCGAGCAGTCCGGCGGCGACGGAGTACAGCAGCAGGGCGGCGAGCCGGATGACGGCGCGGTGCATGTTGGCGGGCCGAGCGCCGGCGCTGATGGCGAGGATCGCGGCGCACAGGTAGCCGCCCACGCACCAGCCGACGACCAGGTAGAAGGAGCTCAGGCCGCGCCCGTCGCCGGCGGCGGCCGGGGCCACGTCGGTGACCCGGACGGTGCGGCCCTGGGCCTTCTCGGCGAGTCCCACGACCTGTTCGAGGGCCTGGGAGAGCGCGGCTCCGGAGCCGCCCGCGACCAACAGCCGGTCGGTCTTGCCGGCCGGGTCGATGATCAGCGCGCCGTCCACGTCCCGGTTCTCGATCTGCCGCAGCGCCGTCGCCTCGTCCGCGACCGCGCGGGGGTCGAGCGGCTTGCCGGGCAGGGCGCCGAGCTGCTTGGCCGTCTGCTCGGCGACCGGCGCGACGGGGGCCGCCACCGCGATCCGGATCTCGCTGGGCTTCGGCTGGTGGAAGGCTCCGATGTACGAGGTGATGAAGGCGAGCTGGAGGGCCAGCACCCCGAGGACCAGCACGGCTGCCCGGATGGTCACGGCGTCCTTGATCTCGGCGAGGAACCCCTGGGGCGGAGCTGCGTCGGTGCTGCGGGTGGGCTGGGTCATGTCTCACACGCTCGGCGCACCGGGGGCGCGGCGCAGCAGGGGTGGGCCGAACGGGTGACACGTGTCGCACGCGGGGAACGCCCCCGTGTGGAGCACCCGTGTGGAGCATCGAACAAACGTTTCGCACGGATATTCGAATTGCTCTATGGTGGAGACGGGGGTGATGTTCACCGAGTGAAAGCAGGAGGCCGCGGGTGCCCGGTTTTACGCATCTGCACACCGTTTCGGGGTTCTCCATGCGCTACGGAGCCTCCCACCCCGGGCGGCTGGCCGAGCGTGCCGCCGAACGGGGCATGGACGCCCTCGCCCTGACCGACCGCGACACCCTCGCCGGCTCGGTGCGGTTCGCGAAGGCGTGCGCGGCGGCCGGGATCCGGCCGCTGTTCGGGGTCGACCTGGCCGTGTCGCCCGCGGCGGGTCCGGCCGGGTCCGCGGGTCCGGGGGGATCCGCGGGCGCGGCCGGGTCCGCCGCGGGTTCGGGCCCGGGCCCGGGCGCGGGCTTGGGCTCGGGCCACTCCGGTGAGGCCTCCTACCGCCGCCGCAACCCCGTCAAGGGCGGGGCCTTCGTCGACGAGTCCGCCCCGCGCGCGGTCTTCCTGGCCCGGGACGGCGCCGCCGGGTGGGCCGAGCTGTGCCGGCTCGTCACCGCCGCGCACGCCGCGGCCGGTGCGTCCACCGCGGTGGGTGCGTCCGGGCCGCCGGTCCTCCCCTGGAGCGCCCTGGGCGACGCCCGCGGCCACCACGGAGTCAGCGGCGTGTTCGTACTGCTCGGCCCCGGATCCGAGGTGGGCCGGGCGCTCGCCGCCGGACGGCCCGACCGCGCCGCCCGGCTGCTCGCGCCCTGGCGGGAGATCTACGGCGATGCGCTGCGCCTGGAGGCCGTCGACCACGGCCGCACCGGCACCGGGCCCGGATCACTGCGGCTGGCCGCCCGTACGGTCGGCTTCGCCGCCGAGTACGGCGTCCCCGCCGTACTGACCAACGCCGTCCGGTATGCCGACCCCGGCCAGGGCCCGGTCGCCGACGTCCTCGACGCGGCCCGCCGGCTGGTCCCCGTAGACCCCCGCAAAGCGCTGGACGGCGGCGAGCGCTGGCTCAAGCCCCCCGACGCCATGGCCGAGGCCGCCGACCGGATCGCCCGGGCGGCCGGCCAGCGCCCCGCCGACGCGCGCCGGCTGCTCGCGGAGACCCGGCGCACCGCCGAGGCCTGCTCGGTGGACCCCGAGGACGACCTCGGCATCGGCTCCGTGCACTTCCCCGAGGCCCGGCTCGTCGGCGCCGCCCACCGCACCGCCCAGCGGGTGCTCACCTCCCGGGCGTCCGCGGGCATGGTGCTGCGCGGATACGCGGGCGGCCCCGACGCCCCCGAGTACTGGGAGCGGATGCACCACGAGCTCGACATCATCGCCTACCACGGGTACGCCTCGTACTTCCTGACGGTCGCCCAAGTCGTGGACGACGTACGGGAGATGGGCATCCGGGTGGCCGCCCGCGGGTCGGGCGCCGGCTCCCTCGTCAACCACCTGCTCGGCATCGCGCACGCCGACCCCGTCGCGCACGGCCTGCTGATGGAGCGCTTCCTCTCCAAGCGCCGCCGCGTCCTGCCCGACATCGACATCGACGTGGAGTCCGCCCGCCGGCTGGACGTCTACCGGCGGATCATCGACCGGTTCGGCACCGAGCGCGTCGCCACCGTCTCCATGCCCGAGACCTACCGGGTCCGGCACGCCATCCGAGACGTCGGCGCCGCCCTGTCCATGGACCCGGCCACCGTCGACCGGCTCGCCAAGGCCTTCCCGCACATCCGGGCCCGCGACGCCCGCACGGCCCTCGCCGAACTGCCTGAACTGCGCGACGTACGGGGAGAGTCGCACGGGAGGCTGTGGGAGCTCGTCGAGGCGCTGGACGCGCTGCCGCGCGGGATCGCCATGCACCCGTGCGGGGTGCTGCTCTCCGACGCCTCGCTGCTCGCCCGCACCCCGGTGGTGCCCACCAGTGGCGAGGGGCTGCCGATGTCCCAGTTCGACAAGGAGGACGTGGAGGAGCTCGGGCTGCTCAAACTCGACGTGCTGGGCGTGCGGATGCAGTCCGCGATGGCCCACGCGGTCGCCGAACTGCGGCGGACGACGGGGGAGGAGCTGGACCTGGACGACCCGGCGCAGGTGCCGCCGGGCGACGCGGCGACGTACGAGCTGATCCGCTCCGCCGAGACGCTGGGCTGCTTCCAGATCGAGTCGCCGGGCCAGCGCGACCTGGTGGGGCGGCTCCAGCCGGCCACCTTCCACGACCTGGTCGTCGACATCTCGCTGTTCCGGCCGGGCCCGGTGGCCGCCGACATGGTGCGGCCGTTCATCGAGGCCCGGCACGGGCGGGCCCCGGTCCGCTTCCCGCACCCGGACCTGGCCGAGGTGCTGCGCGAGACGTACGGGGTGGTGGTCTTCCACGAGCAGATCATCGAGATCGTGCACACCATGACCGGCTGCGGCCGGGACGAGGCGGACCGGGTGCGGCGCGGGCTCTCGGACCCGGAGTCGCAGGGCCGGATCAAGGTCTGGTTCGCGGCGACGGCCGCCGGGCGCGGCTACCGGGCCGAGGTGATCACCCGTACCTGGGAGATCGTCGAGGCCTTCGGCTCGTACGGCTTCTGCAAGGCGCACGCGGTGGCCTTCGCGGTGCCCACGTACCAGTCGGCCTGGCTCAAGGCCCACCACCCGGCGGCGTTCTACGCGGGGCTGCTCACGCACGACCCGGGCATGTACCCGAAGCGGCTGCTGCTGGCGGACGCGCGGCGCCGGGGCGTGCCCGTGCTGCCGCTGGACGTGAACCGGTCGGCGGTCGCCCACCGTATCGAACTGGTGTCCGGTAAGGGCTGGGGGCTCCGGCTCGCCCTGTCCGACGTCCACGGCATCAGCGGGGCGGAGGCGGCCCGGATCGAGGACGGGCAGCCGTACACCTCGCTGCGCGACTTCTGGGACCGGGCGCATCCGGGCCGGCCGGTGGCCGAACGGCTCGCACAGGTCGGAGCGTTGGACTCCTTCGGGGCCAACCGCCGGGACCTGCTGCTGCACTTGGCAGAACTGCACGGGGTCTCGCGGGCGGCCGGCGCCCGCGGCGGCTCCCAACTCCCGCTGGGCGGCGGGCTGTCCACCGCTGCCATCGGGCTGCCCGACCTGAACGGGGCCGAGCGGCTCAGCGCCGAGCTGGGCGTCCTCGGCATGGACGCCTCGCGGCACCTGATGAGCGACCACCACGCCTTCCTGGCCGAGCTGGGAGTGGTCCCGGCGCACCGGCTGCGGGAGGTCGAACACGGCCGGACCGTCCTGGTCGCGGGGGCCAAGGCGGCCACCCAGACCCCGCCGATCCGCTCCGGCAGACGGGTCATCTTCACGACCCTGGACGACGGCAGCGGCCTGGTCGACCTGGCCTTCTTCGACGACAGCCACGACGCGTGCGCGCACACCGTCTTCCACTCCTTCCTGCTGCTGGTACGGGGAGTCGTGCAGCGCCGCGGCCCGCAGAGCCTGAGCGTCGTCGGGGCGGCGGCCTGGAACCTGTCGGAACTGGTCGAACTGCGCGGGCACCACGGCCTGGAGGCCGTCACCGCGCGCCTCTCGGAGCCCCCGGCGGCGTCCGCCCCCGGCGCGGCGGCCGCGGACCCCGGCCGCCGCATCCACCTGTCCACCGGCTACGAGATGAACCCCTGGGCCGACCTCCGGCCGCCCGGCGAGGGCGCCGCGACCGGCCGCAAGCTGTGGCACTCCAGCCCGGGGAGCGCGGGATGACCGGGGCCCCGCGCGGTGTGATCCTGCACCTCCGGTGCGCCGCGGCCCTGCCGGAGGAGGGATACCGCGAGGTCCTGGAGCTGCTGAGGGAGTTCTCCCCGTTCGTCCAGGCCCTGCCGCCCCGCTCGGCCCTGGTCCAGGTCCGCGGCGCCCAGCGGTACTTCGGTGCGGACGCGGGCCGGATCGCCGAGGTCGTACGGCTGCGCGCGGTCGCCCGGCTGGGCACGGACGTACGGATCGGGGTGGCCGGCACCTGGGCGGTGGCGTCGATGGCCTCCGCGCGGGTCCCGGAGCCCGGCGGAGTGCTGAGCGTGCCCGACGGGGCGGTGGCGGAGTTCCTGGCCCCGCTGCCGGTGGAGGCGCTGTACGGCATCGGCTCCAAACAGGCGGCGGTGCTGCGCGGGTACGGACTGCACACGGTCGGCGCGCTGGCCGCCGTCCCGCCCGGGGTGGTCGAACGGGTCCTCGGCCGGCGGGCGGGCCGGCCCGCCGCGGAGCGCGCCCGCGGCATCGACCCGCGCCCCGTCACCCCGCAGGGGCTGCCGCCGTCGGCCGCCGTCCGGACCGGGTTCGCCCGGCACGAACTGGACGGCCCGCTCGCGCGCGCCGAACTGCTCGGCCTGGCCGTACGGCTGGGCGCGCTGCTGCGCGGCCGCCGCCAGGCGGCCCGTTCGCTGTCGCTGACCCTCCAGTTCGCCGGCGGCACCCGCTGGGAGAAGTCCCGGCGGCTTGCCGAGCCCTCCGCGCACGACGAGGACCTGCGGGCCCTCGCGTACCGGCTGTTGGACGCGGCCGGTCTGCAACGGGCCCGGCTGACCGGCATGGTGCTGCGCGCCGAGGACCTCACGGGCGCGGAGCGGGCGGCCCGGCAGCTCTCCCTGGACCCGGTCCGCGAGGCCCGGCTGACGGTGGAGGCGGCCATCGACCGCGCGAACGCCCGCTTCGGGCCGGGTACGGTCCGCCCGGCGGCGACGTTCGCGGTGTCGGCGTAGCCGTCCGGGGCGAGGCCGGGGCGAGGCCGCGGCGGAACTGGCGCGGCGGTGGAGCGCGGCTTGCGACACGCATCTTTTACTGACGCGTAACTTCCCTGTTTTGCTACCCGCCCGTAATTTGGCGGCAGCAGCGCCCCCTTGTGATCCGGATCACGGGACGAACCCCACGTCATCCCCACGTCATTCCCCTTGACCCGCAAGGAGATCACACGATGCTGCCCTGGAGACGCCTGCTCCGCCCGCTGGCCGTCCTCACCCTCGCCACCGCGCTCGTCGCCCCCACCGGCGCCGCGCAGGCCGCGTCCGCACCCAGCAGCGGATGGAACAACTGGTCCTGCAAGCCGTCCGCCGCCCACCCCCGGCCCGTCGTGCTCGTCCACGGCACCTTCGGCAACTCCATCGACAACTGGCTCGGCCTCGCGCCGTACCTCGTCCACCGCGGGTACTGCGTCTACTCCCTCGACTACGGCCAACTGCCCGGCGTTCCGTTCTTCAACGGGCTCGGCCCCATCGAGAAGTCCGCGGGCCAGCTCGACGTCTTCGTCGACAAGGTGCTCGCCTCCACCGGCGCCGCCGAGACGGACGTCATCGGCCACTCCCAGGGCGGCATGATGCCGCGCTACTACCTGAAGTTCCTCGGCGGAGCCGCCAAGGTCAACGCCCTGATCGGCCTCGCCCCCGACAACCACGGCACGGACCTCAACGGGTTCACCCGACTCCTCCCGTACTTCCCCGGAGCCGAGGACCTGATCAGCACGGCGACACCCGGACTGGCCGATCAGATCGCCGGATCGGACTTCCTGAACAAGCTGAACGCGGGCGGGGACACCGTGCCCGGCGTCAAGTACACGGTGATCGCCACCAAGTACGACGAGGTCGTCACCCCGTACCGCAGCGCGTTCCTCGACGGGACGAACGTACGGAACGTGGTGCTCCAGGACCTCTGCGTCCTGGACCTGTCGGAGCACGTGGCCATCGGCCTCACCGACCGGATCGCCTGGCACGAGGCGGTCAACGCCCTCGACCCGGCGCACGCCGAACGGACCACCTGCGCGTCGGTCTTCGACTGACCCGCAGGTGGTCCGCACGCCCCGACCCGCTGCGGCCTAGCGGCCGTGGCGGCTCGGGGTCGCGCGGCGCCGGGCCAGGGCGAACAGCACGGCCGCACCGACGGCCAGGACGCCCGCCCCGGCGACGGCGATCACCGGGGTGGTGCTGCTGCCGCCGGTCTCCGCGAGGTTGGTGCCCTGCGCGGAGATCGGCGCAGCCGCGGCCTGGGCGTTGGTCTTGGGGTCGTTGTCACCGTGGCCGTTGTGCTCCACCGTCGACTTGCCCGCCCCGTCGGCGATCTGCTCGTCGCTCGGCGCCTTGGGACCACTCTCCTCGGAGGGCTGCTGCGAAGCCTGCTCGGAGGGCCGGGAGCTCGGCTTCGAGCTCGGCTTGGCGGAAGCGCTCCCGCCGCTCCCGCTGTTGTCCTTGCCGAACACCACATCCGAGCAGGTGTAGAACGCCTCGGGGCTGTCCGAGCGCTGCCAGACGCTGTAGATCAGGTGGCGGCCCGTCTTGTTCGGGACCGTGCCGGAGAAGACGTAGTCGCCGTTCTGCATGCCCGGGTCGGTGACCTTCACGAACGGCGCGGGCTCCAGGTCCGACCACTTCAGCGGCTTCGACGGGTCGTAGCCGTCCTTGGTCACGTACAGCTCGAAGGAACCCCTGTGCGGGGCCGTCCCCTTGTAGCGGAAGGTGTGCGCGCCCGCCGCCATCGGGCTCGCCGGCCAGTCGGCGCGGGCCAGGTCCAGGCCCTTGTACTTGGAGTTGCCCGCCGAGCACAGCTGCCCGTCCGGGATCAGGGACTTGCTCTTGCCGGCCGCGTTGGCGATGTTCACCGCGTTCCAGTCGTAGAACGCCTGCGTCCCGCTCGCCGCCACGGCCGCCTTGCAGGCCGCCGACCTCGGGGACTCCGGCCCCTCCGCGTAGCACGCCGCCACCCGGCTGACCGGGTCCGTCATCGAACCGTGGGCCGCCGCGGGCGCCGCGGCGTACGCGGCCACCGCGAGGGGGGCCAGCGCGACGGAGGCGATACGGGTGGCGGTGCGGCGTGCGGACATGGTGGATCTCCTTCGGGCGCAAGGCAGGGGCGCGCCAGTGGACCCGGGCTGTGCGGCGCCGCCCCTCAACGGGTCCCGGCGCCGCCTCCGGCCCTCCCTGGCCCCGCCAAACTAACCGCCCGCACCCCCCGTCCCCCCACCTTCGCGCCCCCCGACCCGATCCTTAGGCTCCGCTTAAGGAACCACTAAGCGGGCCCACAGGAAGCGCCGCCGGCTACGTCAGTAGGGAGGGGAGGCCGGCCGGGGTTTTGGCTTGGGCTTCCAGGGTGTTGAGGGCGTGCACGGCCTCGGTCGCGGCCTGCGGGTCGGAGTCGGCCAGGCCGCTCTCGGCGAACTCGTCCTCGTCCAGCCGTAGTACGCAGGTTCCGTCGGCCGAGACCCACAGGTCCAGGTCCAGGTCCTCGACCACGATCACGCCGCCGTCCACCACGGCGGGGCGGGTGACGTCGCAGTACCAGCCCTTGAGGACGCCCTCGCCGGTCCGCACCTCCTTGACCGCGTACCAGCGGTCGCGCCAGAAGTGCTCCGTGAACACGTCGCCCGGCTCGAAGCGCACGAAGCCGAAGTCCCGTACGCCCTCGGCCGCCCAGGGCGCGCGTACGGAGATCCGGCTGCCGGTGTCCGCGACCAGGTCCGCCGGGTAGCGGATCTTGGTCCGGCCGGCCTTGACCAGGGCGACGGTGAGCTGTTCGGTCATGCCGTCGTGGTCTCCGCTTTCGTCGGATTCATCGGCTTCATCGGCTTCATCGGCTTCGCGTAGCGCGTCTCGGTTGCGCAGATCTCGTAGCCGAACCACTGGTTGACGGCGAGCATCGGCGCGTTCCCGGTGTCGTTGCCCGTGAACGCCTCCGTGTAGCCGGCCGCGCGGGCCCGGCGCAGGGAGTCGGTCTTCGCGAGCTTGGCCAGGCCCCGGCCTCGGAAGGCGCGCAGGGTGCCGGTCATCCCCGAGCCGTAGCGGGCGTCCCCGTCGGTCAGGGCGGCCGTGAAGGCGGCGACCGAACCGTCCACGAGGACGACGGTGGTGAGGTCCTTGTCCAGGTTCGGGCTGTTCCAGGTGTGCCGCAGCCAGTCCTCGTAGTCGTCGAACTCGCTCTGTACGTCGCCGGGTTCGTCGCGGGTGGTCTCCGCGTCGGCCTCGAAGAGCGGGCGCGGATCGGCCGCGAAGGCCGAACCGGGCCGCAGCTCCACCCCGGCGGGCAGCGGGTCCGGGAGCGCGGGCAGCGCGGCCGATGCCAGGTCCAGGCGCAGGAAGTGCGCGGAGCGGCCGACGCGGTAGCCGCGCCGCTCGGCGAAGGCGCGGTGCGCGGGCTCGTCCAGGACCCAGGCGTACGAGTCCACCGCGCCCGCGGCGCCGAGGTGTTCCTCGGCCGCCCGCAGCAGCCCGGTCCCGGCGCCGAGGCCGCGGTGCGCCGGGTGCACGTAGGCGTTGACGAAGCCCTGCCCGGGCTCGGGGCTGTCGTGGACGATGCCCACCTGGGCGGTGCCGATGACGAGCCCGTCGCCGTCCTCGGCGAGGAGCAGGCGGTAGTGCTTGTCGGGATGGGCGGAGTCCAGCTCGAAGGCGACCCCCCGCGCCGTGGTGATCGTGAAGGGCAGGGCCGCACGGCGAACCCGTACGACGGCCTCCGTGTCGGAGGCCTCGCCGGGGCGCAGGTCGCGGATCGATACGGTCATGCCCGGACAGTACGGGCGGTGCGGGGCCGGACGCCTGCGAATTTCGGGGGCGATGGGGAAGAATCACCGGCGTGACCTCGACGAACCTGAAGATCCGGATTGACGGCGCGGCCGGCGCCGCCGCCCCGTACGAGCAGCTGCGCGCGCAGATCGCGGACCGCGCCCGGTCGGGGAAGCTGCCGACGGGCTTCAAGCTGCCCACCGTGCGGGGCCTGGCGGAGGAGCTCGGCCTGGCGGCGAACACGGTCGCCAAGGCGTACCGCGCGCTGGAGGCCGACGGGGTCATCGAGACGCGCGGCCGCCACGGCACGTTCGTCGCGGCGGCGGGGGAGGGGGCCTCGCGCGAGGCCGCGGCGGCCGCGCAGGCGTTCGCGGACCGGGTCCACCGGCTGGGCCTGACCGAAGCCGAGGCGCTGGCCGCCGCCGCCGATGCCCTCCGGGCGCGGTACGGCCAGTAGCTCAGGTCTACAGGTCCACCGCGGTCTACAGGTCTACCCGCGGTCTACAGGTACAGCCCCGCGTCGGACTCGTGCCCCTGGGACGGGAGGAGGGCCGTGGGCCCCGTCGTGCCGCGGCGCAGGGCGAAGAGTTCGGCCAGGGTGGCCCCCTCGCGGGAGATGCCCTCGTCGGTGCCGAGCCAGTCCACCGCCTCGTGGTGCGTCAGGCGGCCGACCTCGATACGGGCGAGGCAGCGGCCCGGCCGGACCACCGCGGGGTGCAGCCGCTCCAGGTCCTCGTTGGTGGTGACCCCGACCAGGACGTTGCGCCCCTGGCCCAGCAGCCCGTCCGTCAGGTTGAGCAGCCGGGACAGCGCCTGCCCGGCGGTGTGCCGGGCCTCGCCGCGGATCAGCTCGTCGCAGTCCTCCAGCAGCAGCAGCCGCCAGCGGCCCTTCGCCGTGCCCTCGTCCTCGCCGATCGCGATGTCCATCAGGTAGCCGACGTCGTTGAACAGCCGCTCCGGGTCCAGGACGCAGTCCACCTGGCACCAGTCCCGCCATGAGCGGGCGAGGGTCCGCAGGGCCGAGGTCTTCCCCGTCCCGGGCGGACCGTGCAGCAACAGCAGCCGGCCCGCGATGTCGTCGGGGGTGACCTTCATCAGCCGGTCCATGGCCCCCGCCACCGGCGCCGTGTAGTTGGGCCGCACCTCCGCCCACGTACCGGCCGCGATCTGGCGCGTCGTACGGTACGGGCCGCGGCGCGGGGAGACGTACCAGAAGCCCATCGTCACGTTCTCGGGCTGCGGTTCGGGTTCGTCCTGCACCCCTTCCGTGGCCTTGCCGAGCACCCCGGCGGCGAGCTCGTCGCTGACCGCGGTCACGGTCACGTCCGCGCCCCGGCTCCAGCGGGAGACGAGCATGGTCCAGCCCTCGCCCTCCGCGAGGGTGGCGCTGCGGTCGGTGTCGCGGGCCGAGCGCAGCACGGTGGCCCCGGGCGGCAGCAGGCTCGCGTCCGCCTTGACCCGCTCGATCGACACGCTGTGCGAGTACGGCTGCTCGCCGGACGCGAACCGGCCGAGGAACAGCGCGTCGACGACGTCCGACGGCGAGTCGCTGTCGTCGACGTTGAGCCGGATCGGCAGCGCGTCATACGGGTTGGCTGGCATGGCGCCCATGATCCGGCACGAAGTGCCCTGATGCACCCGTGTTTCGCCGGATCGGGTGCCCAAGTTCCCTCTTCAAACGCATGGGACGTGAAGATTCGGGCGGCAACTCCACCCGGAACATTCTTGGCATGGACACTTCCGGCGGCTCCCGGCTGCCAGTACCACGGACTCAGGAGTAACCCCCACAAGGAGCCGCACACATGAGCATGAGAATGTCGCGCTTCGCAGCCCTGACCTCCTCCCTGTTACTCGCCGCGGGCGCCGCCCTGTTCGGCGCCGGCCAGGCCTCCGCCGCCGCCTCGGCGGACTTCGGCTACGTCGCCCTCGGCGACTCGTACTCCTCCGGCGTCGGCGCCGGCAACTACGACAGCGGGAGCGGCGACTGCAAACGCACCACCCGCGCCTACCCGGCCCTGTGGGCCGCCGCCCATTCCCCCCAGAGCTTCTCCTTCACCGCCTGCTCGGGCGCCCGTACGGGTGATGTCCTCGCCAACCAGCTCGGCCCGCTGAACTCCGGCACCGACCTGGTCAGCATCACCATCGGCGGCAACGACGCCGGATTCTCCGACGTCATGACGACGTGTGTGCTCCAGTCCGAGTCCACCTGCGTCAACCGCGTCAACCAGGCCAAGGCGTACGTCGACTCCACCCTCCCCGGCCGGCTCGACCAGGTCTACAACGCCATCCACAGCAAGGCACCGAACGCCCGCGTGGTCGTCCTCGGCTATCCCCGCTTCTACAAGCTCAACGGATCCTGCGCCGCGGGCCTCACCGAGGGCGAGCGCGCCGCCATCAACAGCGGTTCCGACTACCTCAACGCCGCCGTCGCCAAGCGCGCCGCCGACCACGGCTTCGCCTTCGCCTCGGTCGTCGGCGCCTTCACCGGCCACGAGATCTGCTCCGGCGCCGCATGGCTGCACAGCGTCAACTGGCTCAACATCGGCGAGTCCTACCACCCCACCGCCGCCGGACAATCCAGCGGCTACCTGCCCGTCTTCACCAACGCGGCCTGAGGTCCGCCCGTCCGCCGATCGCCCGGCGCCCGCCCGTCCGTCCGCTCACTCGTCGTTCTCGACGGCGTCGGCCGGGCCCGCGGGCGTCGGGTCCGTCGACGCGGGGGGACCGGCCGCCCCGGCCGCACCGGAGGCCCCGGGCGCCCCGGGCGTTCCCGGCTCTCCGGACGTTCCGGGGGAGGAGGCCCCGCCCGTCGGGGTCTCCTTCTCGCACGTCACGGAGAACTCCACCCACTCCGAGCTGCCCTCCTCGGGCGTCCGGACCTCCAGCCTGATCGCGTCCTCGAAGGTCGCGCTCTCGAAGTACGTCAGCTCCGTGTGCTCCAGCTTCCTGCTCGTGGGCCCGCCCTCCTGGTACGTGACGGACTGCCAGCCGGGTCCCGTGCTCTTCCCGCTGCGCGTGGCCCAGCGGTACTCCAGCACCGCCGGGGTCCGGTCCACCTCGACGGTGGCGCTGAACGCGGGCGCCCGGTCGGCGGGCGGCGGGCAGGTGCCGCTGTAGGAGTCCCGTACGGCCGTCACCGCGGACACCGTGAACTGCGGGGCGGCGCTGGCCGACGGGGAGGGCGACGGGCTCGGGGAGGGCGACGGGCTCGCCGATGCGGAGGGGGAGGGGGAGGCGCTCTGCGAGGTGGTCGGCGCGTCCGTCGGGCCGCCGTCGTCCCCGTCCGGGGCGTTGCGGTCCTTCAGGACCAGCCAGCCCAGCACCGCCACGGCCAGCGCCAGTACGAAGATCCCGCTCGCCAGCACCAGTCCGGCCCGGCCCTGCGGCGGCGGCTCCGGTGCGGGGTGCCGGCCCTGCGCGGGTGAGGCCGCGGGCATCGGCGCCGCCGGGGTCGCCCCGCCGTGCCCGCCCCGGGTCTCGGGTCCGCCGTACGGGTCGTGCCGGTGGTGCTGCGCGACCGCGGTAGGCGAGTCCGGCCCCGACACCGGCCCGCCGGAGGCCCGTACGGTCCCGCCCGCGCCGATGATCCGCAGCATCCGGGCCACCTCCGCCGCGGGCAGCCGCTCGGCGGGCTCCTTGCGCAGCAGCCCCGTCAGTACGGGTTCCAGCGGCCCGGCCCGGTGCGGCGGCGGCAACTCCTCGTCCACCACCGCCCGCAGCGTGGCCAGCGGGGTGTCCTGCCGGAACGGCGAGACCCCCTCGACGGCCGCGTACAGCATCACCCCGAGTGCCCACAGGTCCGACTCGGGACCCGGCTCGCGCCCGAGCGCCCGTTCCGGCGCCAGGAATTCGGGGGAGCCGATCACCTCGCCCGTCATAGTGATGGCGGAGGATCCCTCAAGGCTCGCGATCCCGAAATCGCTCAGCACCACCCGGCCGTCATTGGCGATCAGCACATTGCCCGGCTTGACGTCCCGGTGCAGCACCCCCGCGTCGTGCGCCGAGCGCAGCGCGGCCAGGACCTGGTCGCCGATGTGCGCGGCCCGCTGCGGGGTGAGCGGTCCCTCGGCCTCCAGCACCTCGGCCAGGGTGAGTCCGCGGACCAGCTCCATCACGATCCAGGGCCGGCCGTCCTCGGTCGCCACGTCGTAGACCGTGACGACCCCGCGGTGCGAGACCCGGGCCGCCGCCCAGGCCTCCCGTTCGAGCCGCCGGTACATCCGGCTCACGCCGGCCTCGTCCAGCCCGGCCGGCGCCCGTACCTCCTTGACCGCGACCTCGCGGCCGAGCACCTCGTCCCGGGCCCGCCAGACGATGCCCATGCCACCCCGGCCGAGCGGGCCCAACAGGCGGTACCGTCCGGCGATGATCCGCTCGCCGTCCGTCTCACCATTCAAGCGAGCCTCATTCACGGAGCCCCCCACTGCGTTCCCGGGTGATCACTCCAAGTTAGCGCAGTGCGCGCTGCGTGACCCCTGTTGTGCAGTGAGTCCGCATGTCGGCCGGATTGTGCGGAGAGTGACGATCGACTCCTCTGAGTAACCGTCAACTCCCCGTCGCGATAGGGGTAATTCACACCACTGGGATACCCGAGCGCGACGCGGGGGCGATAGGGTTAACCTGCCCGGGCCGGGTGCCCTCGTACGGGTGGGGAGAGACATGGAACAGATAGCAATGCGCAGCAGGCCGCCTCGCGTGCCTGCCATCACCTGCGGCAGCAGCGCGACCAGCTCGCGCCTCGACCGCCACCTCGCTGTGCTCGGCGGACCCGCCGTCCCGCACCGCGAGGCCGCCGAGGCGACGCTGCTGATGCGCGAGCTCACCTCCCGCGACCACACGCACCGCCTGCGGAGCCGGAGCGCGCGCGTCTCGCTCTTCGCGCCGCTGCGCCGTCTGCGTCGCACGCTCTTCGGCAGCCGCCGCTCGTAACTGTCCCCGTAGCAACGCCGTTTCGTCCCGGCCTGATTCACCCGATCACACCGTCCCGGCGTAGAGCCGAGATCTGTGCGCCCGTCATCCCCAGGGCGTGGAGCAGGGCTTCGGTGTGTTCGCCGAGCGCGGGCACCGCACCCATGTGCGGTGCCGCGCCACCCGGCAGCCCGATGGGCGGCAACAGCGCCCGCAGCGGACCGGCCGGCGATCCCACCTCCCGCCAGCGGTCCCGCGCCGCCAACTGCGGATGCGCGGCCAGCCGGGCCACCGAGTTCAGCCGCGCGCAGGCCAGACCCGCCGCCTCCAGTGCCGCGATCGCCTCGTCCGCGTTCAGCCGGCCCAGCGCCTCGGCCACCACCGCGTCGGTCCGCGCCCGGTTCGCGGTGCGCGCGGCATTCGTCGCGTAGGCCGGGTCCACCGCCAACTCCGGCTGCTTCAGCACCTGTTCCGCGAGGCGCCGCCACTCCCGGTCGTTCTGCACCGACAGCAGCACCTGGTCGCCGTCGGCCGTCGGGTAGGCGTCGTAGGGGGCGATCACCGCGTGCGCGAGGCCGGTCCGTACGGGCTCCTCGCCGCCGTGCATCGTCAGGTGCAGCGGATGCCCCATCCACTCGGCGAGCGCGTCCAGCATCGACACCTCCACCCGGCCCCCGCGCCCGGTGGTCCCGCGCCGCAGCAGGGCCGCGAGCACCCCCGAGAAGGCGTACATGGCGGCCGCGATGTCCGCCGCCGGGATCCCCGCCTTGACGGGCCGCTCCGGGGTGCCGGTCACCGAGACCAGGCCTGCCTCGCACTGCACGAGCATGTCGTAGGCGCGCTTGTGGGCGTACGGGCCTTCGGCGCCGTAGCCGGAGACGTCCACCGCGACCAGCCGCGGGTAGCGGGCGCACAGCGCGGCCGAGTCGAGCCCCAGTCGGGCGGCGGCCCCCTGCGCGAGGTTCTGCACGAACACGTCGGCGCCGTCGAGCAGGCCGTGCAGGACCTCCCGACCGCGCGGGTCCTTCAGATCGAGCGCGATCGACTCCTTGCCCCGGTTCGCCCAGACGAAGTGCGAGGCCAGGCCGTGCGCGGCGGTGTCGTAGGCGCGCGCGAAATCGCCGCCGTCGGGCCGCTCGACCTTGATGACCCGCGCGCCGAGGTCGGCGAGCTGGCGGGTGGCGAAGGGGGCCGAGACGGCCTGTTCGACGGCGACGACGGTGATGCCGTCCAGCGGGAGGGGCTCGATGGTGGTCATGGCGCCCTGCCTACCGGGTGGATGGCGGTCTGTCACCCGTGCGCTGTGTGAAATGCACGCAGATAATCTGTTTTGCGTGCGTAATGTACGGGGCGTCGTCCGTCGACTCGCACAGAAGGGCCGCCCATGAGACGCCCGATCGCCTCGATTCCGCGCTCCGCAGTCCGACGCGCGGCGGTCGTCCTGATAGCGCTGCTCGCCGGGCTGGTGGTCATGGCCCCGCCCGCGGGCGCGCAGGGCCTCGCCCCGCACCCGTTGAACGTGACCGTGGGCAGCGCGAACGGCGCCGTGACCAGCGGCCCGGGCTGTTCCTCGGGGCCGCTCACCGAGACCCGGCGGCTCACCGGCAGCGCCGCGCTCTCCGCCGGACTGTTCTCGGCACTGCCCTCCCAACTGGGCGTCGACCTCCCGTTCCGGGTGGGCGGAACCCAGGCCGCCTTGGACTCCGCCGACGCGCGGGTGACCCTGACCAACGCCCGCGGCACCCTGACCCTGGCCCTGCAGAGCGGAAGCTGCGACGCGCCGGGCCTGAGCTACAACGGGACCGCGGTGTTCGGCACCGGGACCTGGACCGTCGTACCGGACGCCACCACGACCAACGCCTACCGCGGCGCCACGGGGTCGGGCACCTTCTCCATCCCGGCCGCCAACGTCACCGTCGGCACCGGCAAGCCGTGGCAGCTCACCCTCGCCGGGTCGATCACGGTCCTGCAGCCGCAGCTCGCCGTGACCCACCGCGCCTTCTGGGGCGGCGCCTTCAACTACCTCTCCCGCAACCTCGCCGTCGAGTACCGGATCCGGAACACGGGACCCGGTGACGCCTTCGGGGTGGTGCTCACCGACGCCCTGCCCACGGGCTCCGCGGTGACCAGGATCGGCCCGGTGCCGCAGGCCGTGGGCGCGATTGCGGCCGGCACCGAGAAGCGGGTCGTGGTCCGCTACCGGGTGTGCGGCGTCGCCGTGCTCAACTGCCGGTTCACGGCCGACGCGCAGGTGCTGCGCACCGACGCGCTCGACGACGGGGCCACCGAGTCCTTCCCGAGGGCCGTCCAGGTGCCGTTGGTCCCCGTCCCGTAGCGCCGGTTCCGTGGTGCCGGCTTCCTCCCCGGCCCGGGCTACAGCAGTGCGAACTGCCCTCCCGGGCCCTCCTCCTGGTGGTCCAGCACCGAGGCCGGGCGCCGGGCCCAGCGGGGCGCCGGCAGCACCCCGGCCGCCCGCAGCGCGGCGGCGCCCAGCGGCGGCCCGGGGCTGAACCGGGCCCGCTCCGGCGCCAGTTCGGCCAGCAGTGCCAGGGTCGTGACGAGGGCCAGGAGCTCCGAGGTCCAGTGCTGCGGCCACTCGGCCGGGCCCAGCGCCTCGAGCCCGTCGGCCTCCGGGTCGCGGTGGGCGCAGCGGGCGGCGAACCACGCCTCCAGCACCCGGACGCCCTGGACCTCGTACTCCCAGGCCGCGGCCGGGACGGGGGAGACGGTGCCGCTCCCGAGGCTCAGCGTCTCGGTCTCCGGGTCGTACGCGGCCTCGCGCGGCCACGCCGGAAGCGCGGAACGCACGTACGGCCGGCGCCCGCCCGGCAGCCGGGGCGCCTCCCCGCCGCGGGCTCCGCGCAGCTGGACGGTGAGCAGGCGGTGGCCCAGCTCCAGACCGGCCCGCCAGTGCCCTGGGTCCGCGGCCAGCGGGACCTCGAACCCCCGCGGCCCGGGGCGGCCCGCGGCGAGGATCCAGCACAGCACGTCCTCGGGGGTGACCCAGCCGCCGTAGCGCTCGCCGAGCAGGGGCAGCAGCCCGGGGGCGAGATTGGGCTCCGCGCCGCCGGGGCGCCGGTGCAGCGGGCGGATCCGGCCGAGCCGCCCGGCCGGGAGATGGGCCGTGACCAGCAGGTCCGGAACCTCGACGGCGAAGAGCTGGTGCTCGTCGCGGACCCGCCACAGCTCCGGCCGGGCCATGTCGATCAGCCGCTGGTCGGGCAGGAGCCACTGCTCGTCGAAGGGCTCGCGCAGCACCCGTACGGGGTCGGGACAGGGTCCGGGCGTGTCCGCGAACCGGGCCGTGGAGCCGGCGCGCTGGCCCGGGAGCGCGGCCGCCCCGGCGGCGGGCGTACGGCTCCGGGTCGGGCGGAACAGGCGCTCCCGCTCCGCTCCTTCGGCGCCGGCCAGGGCCGCCCAGCGGGCGCGCAGGGCGGCCGGGTCGGGGGCCGCGACCCAGGCCCGGCCCAGGCGCAGGCCGCCCACGGCCCAGGGCATCAGATCGTCCAGCAGCGGTACGTCTTCGCTCACCCGGCCGATGGTAGCGACGGCGCGGTGCGGCAGGGCTGCGTCCAGGCCGGAGAGCTACGCTCGTGGTGTACGCGAAATGTGCGCAATGCTCCGATCGAGGAGACGGTCATGAGTCAGTACGACGAATACTCGACTCCGTCGCAGGCCGAGGGCGAACGGCTCGACGAGGACATGGACGACCAGCAGCGCAAGGAGCGCCACCCGCAGACGATGCGCACGACGCCGTCCCAGGCGGAGGGCGAGCGCCGGTCGGAGGAGGACGAGAAGTAGCGCGACCACCTGCCCGTGGTGAGGCGCGGTGAGGCGCCTTGAGTCGTCGCCGGGTCAGTGGGCGTCGACGGTGACCGTGAAGGAGAAGCGGTCGCCGCGGTACCGGATCCGCGCGACGTCCACCACCCGGCCCTCCTTGTCGTACGTCACCCCGGTGTAGTGCAGGATCGGGCTGAGCAGGGGGACCTGGAGCAGCTCGGCCGTGACCGGGTCGGCGAGGCGGGCCTCGACGGTGTCGGTGATACGGCTGATCCGCACCCCCACGATGTCACGCAGCACCTTGGTCATCGGCCAGCGCTCCAGATCGGCCAGATCGATGGCCTCGGCGAGCTCCGGGAGCACCGCGTTCTCCACCCAGTTGGTCGGCTCGCCGCTCTCGCTGTCGTGGCGCAGCCTTCGGTACGAGACCACCTCGGGCGTGTCCGGGAAGTGCTCCAGCAGCTCCCCGGACACGGCCGTGCGCTCGTGGCCGAGAATCGTCGTACGGTCGCCCGACTGCTGGGCCACGATCGCGTCGACCGAGCCCAGCAGCCGCACCGGGGCCCCGCGCATCGCGGCCGGCTCGATGAAGGTGCCGCGCCGCCGGTGGCGGCTGATCAGGCCCTCGCCCTCCAGTTCCTTGAGCGCCTGCCGCATGGTCAGCACGCTCACCCCGTAGTGCTCGGCGAGCCGCTCCTCGGTGGGCAGGCGCAGCGAGGAGTCCGGGGTGCGCCCCAGTATCGAGGCGCGCAGCGACTGGGAGACCTGGTACCAGAGCGGCAGCTTCCGGTTCAGTACCAGCGAGTCGGGGGCGAAGGCGGTCACGGGTGGTTCTCCGAACGGCTGGACTGCGGTGACGACGGCGATGAGGGCGTGCAGCGAATGTTAGGCGCGGAAGTGGCGCTGGAGCCCCTGCCAGACGTCGTCGTATGCGGACTGGAGGTGATCCGCGCCGGCGGCCTGGGCGGTGGCGGTGATCGGCCAGCGGGTCTCGAACATGAAGGCCAGCCCGTCGTCGATCTTCTGCGGCTTCAGCTCGGCGGCGCTCGCCCGGTCGAAGGTCTCCCGGTCGGGGCCGTGCGCGGACATCATGTTGTGCAGCGAGCCGCCGCCGGGGACAAACCCTCCCTTGCCCGCAGTCTTGGCGTCGTAGGCCCCCTCGATCAGGCCCATGTACTCGCTCATCACGTTCCGGTGGAAGTACGGCGGGCGGAAGGTGTCCTCGCCGACGAGCCAGCGCGGGGCGAAGACCACGAAGTCCACCCCCGCCAGGCCCGGGGTGTCGGAGGGCGAGGTGAGGACGGTGAAGATCGACGGGTCGGGGTGGTCGTAGCTGATGGAGCCGATCACGTTGAAGCGCCGCAGGTCGTAGACGTACGGGACGTGCGTGCCGTGCCAGGCCACGACGTCGAGCGGGGAGTGGTCGTAGGTCGCGGACCAGAGGTTGCCGCAGAACTTGTTGACCACCTCGGTCGGGCGGTCGGCGTCCTCGTACGCCGCCACCGGGGCCCGGAAGTCGCGGGCGGCGGCGAGGCCGTTGGCGCCGATCGGCCCCAGGTCCGGCAGCTCGAAGGGCTGGCCGTAGTTCTCGCAGACGTAGCCGCGGGCGGGGGCGCCGTCCTCGGGGTCCAGCAGCTCGACGCGGAAACGCACGCCGCGCGGGATCAGCGCCATCTCGCCCGGACCGGCGCTGAGCAGGCCGAACTCGGTGTGCAGCAGCAGCCCGCCGCGCTCGGGGACGATCAGCAGCTCGCCGTCCGAGTCGCTGAAGACGCGGTCGGTCATGGAGGAGTCGGCGGCGTAGAGGTGGATGGCCATTCCGGTGCGCTGGGTCGCGTCGCCGTTGCCGCCCAGGGTCCACAGGCCGCTCAGGAAGTCGGTGCCGCGCGCCGGGTCGGGCAGCGGGTTCCAGCGGAGCCGGTTGGGGTCGGGCACGGTCTCGGTGAAGGGCGCGGTGCGCAGCCCGCCGTTGTCGGTCCGGGTGAAGGGCGGGTGCGCGGCCGAGGGGCGGATCCGGTAGAGCCACGAGCGGCGGTTGTGGATGCGCGGCTCGGTGAAGGCGCTGCCGCTGAGCTGCTCCGCGTACAGGCCGAGGGGCGCGCGCTGGGGTGAGTTCCGGCCGAGCGGGAGCGCGCCGGGGACGGCCTCCGAGCTGTGCTCGTTGCCGAAGCCGGTGAGGTACTCCAGCCCCTCCGCCGTCTTCCTGGCCTGCTCGCTCATGGCTGCTCCCGCTCTGTCGAAGGTCCGTTGCCGGGCTGTCGAGGAATCCTATGGCTGACAGTAGGATTCCGCGCCCCGCACGTCAACGGCGGCTTTCGGCGGCCCGGCCGAATGAATGCCGCGAATGCCGCGACTGCTGCGAGCGATTGCTGTGAGAGGGGATCCAAAAAGATGAACAATGCTCTACTCTCACGCCCATGTCGTGGACCCGCAGGTTCCCTGCCGTGCCGGCGGCGCTCCTCGCCGCCCTCCTCGCCCTCCTCACCGTCCTCGTCGCGGCGCCCCCCGCCGGCGCGCACGAGGAGCGCCCCGTCGTCTTCCCGGACGGCACCGGCTCCGTGCCGCAGTACCGGAGCGCCGAGCCGGACCTCGTCGTCTGCAAAACCGACCGGGCCGCCTTCGAGCGCCGGATATCCGCCTTCCCGGACGAGCTCAGGCAGCGCAACCTCGCCCTGTACGAGCGGTGCGAGAAGAGCGGCTACCGGCACTTGCAGGAAGCCGTGGACGCCGTCGACCGGCCGGGGATGAACATCGCGATCCTCCCCGGCCTCTACGAGGAGGAGCCCTCGCTCACCAAGCCGACGGGCGAGTGCGCCTCGCTCTCGGCCCCCAACTCCTCGCTCGGCTACCAGATCCTCACCTACGAGCAGCAGGCGGCCTGCCGCCACAACCAGAACCTCGTCGCGGTCCTCGGCAAGACCGACCTGCAGATCGAGGGCACCGGCGCCTCCCGGCTCGACGTCGTGATCGACGCCAAGTACCAGAAGCTGAACGGGATCCGCGCCGACAAGTCCAACGGCGTCTACTTCCGCAACTTCACCGCGCAGCGCACCACCTTCAACTCGCTGTACGTCCTGGCGGCCGACGGCTTCGTCATCGACGACGTGCTGACCCGCTGGAACGACGAGTACGGCTTCCTGACCTTCGCCAGTGACCACGGGCTCTACAAGAACTGCGAGTCGTACGGGAACGGCGACTCCGGCATCTATCCGGGCAGCGCGTCCGACATCAACGAGGGTCGCGGCTACGACGTCCCGCGCTACTCCATCGAGATCACCGGCTGCCGCAGCCACCACAACATGGTGGGCTATTCCGGCACGGCCGGCGACTCGGTGTGGGTGCACGACAACGAGTTCGACCAGAACATGGGCGGCGCCTCGATGGACAGCGCCTTCCCCGGACACCCCGGACTCCCGCAGAACCACGCGAAGTTCGAGCGGAACCTGATCCACGACAACAACGCGGACTACTACCACCACGTCGCCGACGGCACCTGCGCCAAGCCGCCCGCCGAGCGCGGCTACGAGCAGGGGGTCGTCTGCCCGCAGATCTCCATGCCGCCGGGCACCGGCATCATCACCGCCGGCGGCAACTGGAACCTGTACGAGAACAACTGGGTGTACGGGCACGAGCGCGCGGCCTTCTTCCTCAGCGCCGTCCCCGCCTTCATCCGCGGCGAGGAGTCCTGGGACAAGCAGACGGACACCTCCCACCACAACCGCTACGCCGCCAACATCCTCGGCAAGGACAAGTCCGGAGCCTCCCGCCCCAACGGCGCGGACGTGTGGTGGGACGGCCAGGGCCGCGGCAACTGCTGGAACTCGGGCCCGGACGGCTCGACCCCCGGCACGCTCCCGCAGTGCGGGGACCGGCGCGGTTCGGTCTCCGGGGCGTCGGCCCGCCTGGTGGGCGAACCGGTGAAGCTGGCCCAGCTGCTCGTCTGCGCCGACTACAACGTCCAGGCCCGCAAACTGCCGGCCGGCTGCGACTGGTACGGCGCCCGGGGCCTGGAGCGGGTGGAGACCCAGATCGCGCTGGCCGTCGCGGCCGTGCTGCTGCTGGTGGGCGGCCTGCTGTGGTGGCGCCGCCTGCGTGCCTCGCGCCTGGGCACCGCGGCCTTCCTGCTGGGCGTGGCGGGACTGGCCCTGGACGTGGCCGGCTCCACGATGTCCCTGGTGGCCACCCCCGTCCCGGCGCTGGGGCTGCTGTGCCTGGGCCTGTGGTGGACGGGTACCGGCGTCGCCCTGAACCCCACCCGCCCCTGGCTGGGGCGGCTGAGCCTGCTGCTCGGGGCGCTGACCCTGCTCGACGCGTTCGACAAGGCCGTCCTGATGATCCCCTGGATCCCGCTGAGCCCCGCCTGGGTCCGCGCCCTGGTCGCCGTGCTCTGGGTGCTGTGGGCCGCGGTCGCCGCAGCCCGGACCGCCGCCCCGGCCGGCCCTCCGTCCGACGACCCCACCCCGGCCGCGGCGGGCCCGAGCGTGGCGGGCCCGGCCTCGGCAGGCCCGGCCGCGGCGGGCCCGGCTCCCACCGGCGGTGCGGCGTGACCCGGGACCCGGGGGAGCCCGTGCGGTGCGGGGTCGGCGGTCGGCCGCCCCGCAGGTCCCGCCGGGGCGGCAGCAACGCCCGCACCGCAGCGGTACTCGCCCTCGTGCTGCTGCTCGCCGGAGGCGCGGCGGGCGGCTGCGGCGGGCGGGCCACCACTCACCACAAGCCCGGCACCACCCACGAGCAGGCCTCCGGCAGCACGGGGACGCTGCTGACCTCCGACGACGGCAGCGGCCACCGGCTCCGCCAGGTCCCGGCCGAAGGTGCGCCGGAGGTGCAGGTCGCCGCCCGGCCGGACTCCGAGGACGGGTGGAACCTCCACCTGACCGTGCGGCACTTCACCTTCACCCCCGACAGCACCGGCGGCGCCGCCCTCCCGGGTGCCGGCCACGCGCACCTGGAGCTGGACGGCCGCAAGCTGGCCCGCCTCTACGGCCCCTGGTTCCACCTGCCCGCCGCGCAGGTGCCCGAGGGCGCGCACACCCTGACCGTCCGCCTCTACGCGGACGACCACACCGCCTGGGCCGTCGCCGGCAAGCCGGTGGAGGGCACCCTCCAGCTCACCGCCGGCGCCCAGGGCGCGACCGGCCACAACCACCCCCCGGCCGCAACCCAGCCCGGATCCCCGGCCACGAACCCGCCCGCGAACCCGACTCCGGACCCGCCCGCGCAAGCGCCGGCCGACCGCACGGTCACCATCGCCGTCCGGGACGGCAAGGTCACGCCCGCCCCGGGCCGCATCGAGCTCAAGCGCGGCGAACGCCTCGCCCTGCGCGTCACCAGCGACCGCGCGGACACTCTCCACGCCCATGGCTTCGACAAGGAACTCGCCCTGCCGGCAGGCCAGGAGGCCACCCTGGTCCTGACGGCCGACCGCACGGGCCTCTTCGAGGTCGAGACCCACGAGTCCGGCCTCGTCCTGACCCAGCTCCTCGTCCGATGACCGCGCTCCCGGCGGCGGCCGGCGGCGGCCGGGGCGTGGTCCTTCCCCCGGCCGATCCGCCCACCGTGCTCGCGCACGGCATCGGTTCCCAGCACGATCTGCCCATCTCCCCCTTCTATGCCTTTGCCGGTGCCTTCACCGCGCTCTTCCTCTCCTTCCTCGCCCTCGGCCTGCTCTGGTCCGTCTCCCGGTTCCGCGGCGACCGCTCCGGCCTCGCCCTGCCCGCCGGGATCCAGCGGGTGGCCGACGCGCCGGCCACCCGCACCACCCTGCGCGGGCTCGGCCTCACGGCCGCGCTCGCCGTCCTCCTCCACCTCCTCCTCGGTCCCGACGACCCCGCCCGCAACCCCGCTCCCGGCGCCGTCTACGTCCTGCTCTGGGTCGGACTCGTGCCCGCCTCCCTCCTCCTCGGCCCCCTCTGGCGCCTCCTCAACCCGCTCCGCGCGCTGCACGGCCTCCTCTCCCGGGCGTGGCGTCCCCGCGCCGCCCGCCCTCTCCCCGCCCGGCTCGGCCAGTGGCCGGCCGCCGCCGGACTGTTCGCCTTCACCTGGCTCGAACTCGTCTCTCCCGATCCCGCTTCCACCACCACCCTCCTGACAGCCCTCGCCGTCTACGCCACCGTCCAGCTCCTGCTCGCCGCCCGCTTCGGCGAGCGCTGGTTCGCCGACGGAGACGCCTTCGAGGTGTACTCCGGCCTCCTGGCCCGGCTCTCCCCGCTCGGCCGTCGCAGCGACGGCCGCCTGGTGCTCCGTAACCCCTTCCACGGACTCGACGCGACGCCCGAGCGGCCCGGACTCGTCGCCACCGTCTGCGTCCTGCTCGGGTCCACCGCCTACGACGGCTTCTCGGACAACCCCTCCTGGATCAACGCGATCCAGACCTCCCCCCTCGGCCGCACCCCCACGGCCACGCTCGGACTCCTCGGCTCCATCGCCCTCGTCGCCACCCTGTACTGCCTCTGCGCGGCGGCGACCCGCCTCGTCTGCGGGCCGCACCCCGGCCCGCTGACCGCCTTCGCGCACTCACTCGTGCCGATCGCACTCGGCTATCTCATCGCCCATTACTTCTCCCTTCTGGTAACCGCAGGACCACGCACAGTGAGCATCGCACTCGGCACTGACAATGCCTCAGAACCCTTGCCGCCACTGGGCCCGGGGGCTCTCGCGGCCCTCCAGGTCATCGCCGTCGTCGGCGGCCACGTGCTCGGCGTGATCGCGGCGCACGACCGTTCCGTCCGCCTCTTCCCGCCCGCGAAAGCCGTGGCCGGGCAACTCCCGATGCTCGCGCTGATGATCACGTACACCGTCGGCGGACTCAGCCTCCTGCTGAACTGAACCCGATGTCCTGCACCCCCGCCGCGACCCGGCGCTACCCAGGAGCGGCATGATGGACTACGTGCCCCCAGACCACCCCCTGCGCCGCGCGCCGATCCAGCAACGCAGCGCCGACCGGCTCGCCCGGATCCTCGACGCCTGTGCGGAGCTCCTGGACGAGACCGGGTACGAGCACCTCAGCACCCGGGCCGTGGCCCTGCGCGCGGGCGTGCCGATCGGCTCGGTGTACCGGTTCTTCGGCAATAAGCGGGCCATGGCCATAGCTCTGGCCCACCGCAACCTCGACCACTACGCCGAGGGCATCGCGGACCGGCTCGCCGACCTCCCGGGCACCGACTGGCGGCCCGTCGTGGACGCCGTGCTGGACGAGTACCTGGCCATGAAGCGCACCGTCCCCGGCTTCGCACTGGTCGACTTCGGAGTCCCCGCGCCGCCCGCCGAGGGCCCGGCCTCCGACCCCAATCATCTGGTCGCGGGCCGCCTCACCGAACTCCTCAGCGCGCACCTCGGCCTCAGCCCGGACGCGGCCCTGGAGCGGGCCGTCCTGGTCGCCGTCGAGGCCACCGACGCGCTGATCCAGCTGGCCTTCCGCAACGACCCGGACGGCGACCCCGACATCGTCACCGAGACCCGCGTGATGATGCAGGCCTACCTGTCCCGCGTCCTGGACTGACCCGCCGCACCAGCCCCTGCGCCCGCACCGGCCCGCACCGCGCTACCCGGACCCCCGGCCCGGGCAGTTCGTGCCGCAGGGGGCTCCCCGGCATGCGTACTGGTCGGTATGCTCGGGGCGCCCGCGTGTTCGTGCCGCTGCCTGCCGCCCAGGAGGGCCCATGCCCCGCACCGCCCTGCGCATATGCCCCCTGTGTGAAGCCACCTGCGGTCTCACCCTCACCATCGAAGGCACCACCGTCACCGGCGCCCGCGGCGACCGGGAGGACGTCTTCAGCCAGGGGTTCATCTGCCCCAAGGGTGCCGCCTTCGGTGCGCTCGACGCCGATCCGGACCGGCTGCGCACCCCACTCGTACGCCGGGACGGCCGCCTGCGCGAAGCGACCTGGGAGGAGGCCTACGAGGCCATCGCCGCGGCCGTAGCCGCCCTCGTGCGGGAGCACGGGTCCCAGTCGGTCGGCGTCGTCCTCGGCAACCCGAACACCCACACCATGGCCGGCCACCTCTACCCGCCGCTGCTCCTCAAGGCCCTCGGCACGCGCAACCTGTTCACCGCCAGCACCCTCGACCAGATGCCCAAGCACGTCTCCAGCGGGCTGCTCTTCGGCGACCCCTTCGCCATCCCGGTGCCCGACCTCGACCGCACCGACTTCCTGCTGCTCCTCGGTGCCAACCCGGTCGAATCCAACGGCTCCCTGTGCACCGCCCCAGACTTCCCCGGCCGGCTCAAGGCCCTGCGCGCCCGCGGCGGCACGCTCGTCGTCGTAGACCCGCGCCGCACCCGCACCGCCAAGCTGGCCGACCGCCACCTCGCGCCGCGCCCGGGCAGCGACGCGCTGCTGCTGGCCGCCCTCGCGCACACCCTGATCGAGGAACGGCTCGCCGACCCCGCGGAACTGCGCGAACAGGCCGAGGGATTCGGGGAACTCGCCGAAGCACTGGAGAGTTTCACTCCTGAGGCCGTCGCCCCCGCCTGCGACCTCACGGCCGCCGAGATCCGCGATCTCGCCCGCGAACTCGCGGCCGCGCCGACCGCCGCCGTCTACGGGCGGATCGGCAGCTGCACCGTGGAGTACGGCACGCTCGCGAGCTGGCTCGTGGACGTACTGAACATCCTCACCGGCAATCTCGACCGGCCGGGCGGGGCCCTCTTCCCGCTCCCCGCGGCCGGCCCGCGGCCCCGTACCGCGGGACCCGGCAAGGGCTTCAACCTCGGCCGCTGGCACAGCCGGGTCAGCGGACACCCCGAGGCCAAGGCCGAACTCCCCATCGCCGCCCTGGCAGAGGAGATCGAGACCCCGGGGGCGGGGCGGATCCGCGCCCTGATCTCCATCGCGGCGAACCCCGTGCTGTCCGCCCCCGACGGACAACGCCTCGACGCGGCCTTGGCCGGGCTCGACTTCATGGTCAGCGTCGACCCGTACCTCAACGAGACCTCGCGCCACGCCCACGTCGTGCTGCCCCCGCCGCCGCCCTCGCAGAGCGCGCACCACGACTTCTCCTTCAACGCCTTCGCCATCCGCAACCAGGTGCGCTACACCCGCCCCGCCGTGCCCCTGGACGCGGGCCGGCTCGACGAGTGCGAGATACACGCCCGCCTCGTGCTCGCCGTCTCCGGCATGCACGGCACCGCGGGCCCCGCTGCCGTGGACGAACTCGCCATCCAGGCCGCCCTCGGCAAGGAGACCGCCGATCCGGGCTCGCCGCTGCACGGCCAGGACCCGGCGCGCCTCGCCGGGCTCCTGACGGGCGAGAGCGGCCCGGAGCGCCGCCTCGACCTGATGCTCCGACTGGGGCCGTACGGAGACCGGTTCGGCGCGGGCGAGGGCCTGGGCGAGGGCGCCGACGAGCAGGGGCTCAGCCTGGAGCGGCTGCTCGCCCAGCCGCACGGCATCGACCTGGGCCCGCTGCGGTCCCGGCTCCCGGGCGTGCTCAGGACCCGCAGCGGCAGGATCGAGCTGCTGCCGGAGCCGATCGCGGCCGAGCTCCCCAGACTGCGCGCGGCGCTCGCCGACCGCCCCGCCGCGCTGGTGCTCGTGGGCCGCCGCCATCTGCGCTCCAACAACAGCTGGTTGCACAACGTCCCGGCCCTGGTCGGAGGTTCCAACCGGTGCACCCTTCAGGTCCATCCGGCGGACGCGGGGCGGCTCGGCCTCGCCGACGGCGGCCGCGCCAGGGTCACCGCCGACGGCGGCAGCCTGGAGGTCCCCGTGGAGATCACGGACGCCGTCCGCACCGGAGTGGTGAGCCTTCCGCACGGCTGGGGCCACGACCGGGAAGGGGTCCGGCTCTCGGTGGCCGCCGCCTCGCCCGGGGTCAACGTCAACCAGCTCCTCGACGGCACCCTGCTCGACCCGCTCTCCGGCACGGCGGTGCTCAACGGATTCCCCGTCGTTCTGACACCCATGCCCTGAGCTGGGGTTTTGCTCGTATTGCTCACGCGCATACGTCTTGTTGACGCCAGGAGGCGACACCTACGTTCCCTGCATGCTGACCTTCCTCGGATTCGCCATGATCGCGACCTTCCTGGTCCTGATCATGATGAAGAAACTGTCGCCCATCGCGGCGCTCGTCCTCATCCCCGCGCTCTTCTGCGTGTTCGCCGGGCGGGGTGCGCACCTGGGCGACTACGTCATCGAAGGCGTCGGCAAACTCGCGCCGACCGCCGCCATGCTGATGTTCGCCATCGTCTACTTCGGCGTGATGATCGACGTCGGTCTCTTCGACCCGGTCGTGCGCGGCATCCTGCGGTTCTGCAAGGCCGACCCGATGCGGGTCGTGGTCGGCACCGCCGTCCTCGCCGCCATCGTCTCGCTCGACGGCGACGGCTCGACCACGTTCATGATCACCGTCTCCGCGATGTACCCGCTCTACAAGCGGCTCGGCATGAGCCTCGTGGTCATGACGGGCGTGGCCGCCACCGCCAACGGCGTGATGAACACCCTGCCCTGGGGCGGCCCCACGGCGCGCGCCGCCACCGCCCTCAAGCTCGACGCGGCCGACATCTTCGTACCGATGATCCCGGCCCTCGCGGCCGGCCTGCTCTTCGTCTTCGTCCTCGCCTACGTCCTCGGGCTCAAGGAACGCCGCCGCGTCGGCACCCTCGTACTCCCGGTGGACGCCGAGCCCGAGCTGGTCACCGCCGGAGGAGGCACCGCTGCCCCCACCGCCACCGCCACCGCCACCGCCACCGCCACCGCCACCGGCCCCGCCCCCTCCACCGGCCCCGACGGTGACGGCTTCCAGGGCCTCGGCCCGCACCGCTCCACCCTGCGCCCGCGGCTCTACTGGTTCAACGCCGCCCTCACCGTGACCCTCCTCACCGCGATGATCATGGAGCTGCTCCCCATCCCGGTGCTCTTCCTGCTCGGCGCCGCCCTCGCCCTCACCGTCAACTTCCCCCACATGCCCGACCAGAAGGCCCGGATCGCCGCCCACGCCGACAACGTCCTGAACGTCGCCGGCATGGTCTTCGCCGCGGCCGTCTTCACCGGCGTCCTCACCGGCACCGGCATGGTCAAGCACATGGCCGACTGGCTCGTCGGCGCCGTCCCCGACGCCATGGGCCCGCACATGGCCCTCGTCACCGGCCTGCTGAGCCTGCCCCTCACCTACTTCATGTCCAACGACGGCTTCTACTTCGGCGTCCTGCCCGTCCTCGCCGAGGCGGGCGCCGCGCACGGCGTCTCCCCGCTGGAGATCGCCCGCGCCTCCCTGGTCGGCCAGGCCCTGCACATGTCCAGCCCGCTGGTTCCGGCCGTCTACGTGCTCGTCGGCATGGCCAAGGTCGAGTTCGGCGACCACACCCGCTTCACGGTGAAATGGGCGGCGCTGACCTCTCTGGTCGTCCTCGCGGCAGGGATGCTTTTCGGCATCATCTGAGCCCGGCGGCCTCTGGCGGCCGCAAAACTACCGGCGCTAATTTGTAGGGTGTTCGCGAGGTCCGGGTGATACGGGCCGGTCCGTGCCAGGTCCACGCGCTCGCGCGTGCTCGGGAGGAGTGCCATGAAGGCCCACGACGGGATGTACATCGGCGGCGAGTGGCGGCCCGCCGCCGGACGCGACCGCATCGAGGTCGTGAACCCGGCCGACGAGCAGGTCATCGCCGGGGTCCCGGCCGGCAGCGCCGACGACGTCGACGCGGCCGTACGGGCCGCCCGTGCGGCCCTGCCCGGCTGGGCGGCCACGGCTCCGGCCGAGCGGGCCGCCCTGATCGGGGCCCTGCGCGACGTACTGGTCGCCCGCAAGAGCGAGATCGCCGAGACGGTCACCGCCGAGCTGGGATCCCCGCTGGGATTCTCGGAGATGGTCCACGTCGGGGCGCCGATCGCGGTGGCCTCCTCGTTCGCCGAGCTCGGGGCCTCGTACGCCTTCGAGGAGCGGATCGGGAACTCGACCGTGCTGCTGGAACCGGTCGGCGTGGTCGGAGCCATCACGCCCTGGAACTACCCGCTGCACCAGATCGTTGCAAAGGTGGCGCCCGCTCTCGCCGCCGGCTGCACCCTCGTCCTCAAGCCGGCCGAGGACACCCCGCTGACCGCACAGCTCTTCGCCGAAGCCGTGCACGAGGCGGGGATCCCGGCCGGTGTCTTCAACCTGGTGACCGGCACGGGCCCGGTCGCCGGCCAGGCGCTGGCCGCCCATGAGGGAGTCGACCTGGTCTCCTTCACCGGCTCCACCGCGGTCGGCAGGCAGATCGGCGCCACGGCCGGCGCCGCCGTGAAGCGAGTCGCCCTCGAACTGGGTGGCAAATCAGCCAATGTCATCCTGCCCGGCGCCGACCTCGCCAAGGCCGTCGCGGCAGGCGTGGGCCACGTCATGAACAACTCCGGCCAGAGCTGCAACGCGCTCACCCGCATGCTCGTCCACCGGGACCAGTACGAGGAGGCCGTCGCGCTCGCGGCCGCCGCCGTCGCCAAGTATCCCACCGGCGACCCGCGGGACCCGGGCACCCGACTCGGCCCGGTGATCAACGCCAAGCAGCGCGACCGCGTGCGCGGCTTCATCGCCAAGGGCGTCGAGGAGGGCGCGCGCCTCGTCGCGGGCGGCCCCGAGGCGCCGCACGAGCACGGGTACTTCATCGCCCCGACCGTGTTCGCCGACGTCACACCCGAGATGACCATCGCCCAGGAGGAGATCTTCGGCCCCGTGCTGTCGATCCTCCCGTACGAGGACCAGGACGAGGCCCTGCGCATCGCCAACGGCACCGTGTACGGGCTCGGCGGAGCCGTCTGGGCGGCCGACGAGGAGACGGCCGTGGCCTTCGCCCGCCGCATGGACACCGGCCAGGTGGACATCAACGGCGGCCGGTTCAACCCGCTCGCGCCCTTCGGCGGCTACAAGCAGTCGGGCGTCGGCCGCGAACTGGGCCCGCACGGTCTGGCCGAGTACCTCCAGACCAAGTCCCTGCAGTTCTGAAGAGGGAGACGACGACCATGGTCCGCGCCGCCATCCTGCCCGCCGTCGGAGCTCCGCTGGAGATACGGGAGATCGTGCTGCCCGACCCCGGCCCCGGGCAGGTCCGCGTCCGGCTCGCAGCCGCCGGGGTCTGCCACTCCGACCTCTCCCTCACCAACGGCACCATGCGCGTCCCCGTGCCCGCCGTCCTCGGCCACGAGGGCGCGGGCACGGTGCTGGCCGTGGGCGCGGGGGTCACGCACGTCGCCCCCGGCGACGGGGTCGTGCTCAACTGGGCCCCGTCCTGCGGGGAGTGCCACCACTGCTCGATCGGCGAGGTCTGGCTCTGCGCCAAGGCCCTCACCGGCGTCGGCGCCGTCCACGCGCACGACGCGCAGGGCACCGAACTGCACCCCGGGCTGAACGTCGCCGCCTTCGCCGAGGAGACCGTCGTCGCGGCGAACTGCGTCCTGCCCGCCCCCGCCGGGATCCCGCTGGCGGAAGCCGCCCTGCTCGGCTGCGCCGTCCTGACCGGCTACGGGGCCGTCCACCACAGCGCCCAGGTCCGCCCGGGCGAGTCGGTGGCCGTCTTCGGCGTCGGCGGAGTGGGCCTGGCCGCCCTCCAGGCCGCCCGGATCGCGACGGCGGGCCCGATCGTCGCCGTGGACGTCTCCCCGGCCAAGGAGGAACTGGCCCGAGCGGCCGGGGCCACCGAGTTCGTGCTCGCCTGCGACACCACCGCCAAGCAGATCCGCGCCCTCACCGGCGGCCGGGGCGCGGACGTCGCCATCGAGTGCGTGGGCCGGGCCGAGACCATCCGCGGGGCCTGGGAGTCCACCCGCCGCGGCGGCCGCACCACGGTCGTCGGCATCGGCGGCAAGGAGCAGCAGGTCGCCTTCCACGCGTTGGAGATCTTCCACTTCGCCCGCACCCTCACCGGCTGTGTCTACGGCAACAGCGATCCGGCCCGCGACCTCCCGGTGATCGCCGAGCACGTCCGCGCCGGCCGTCTCGACCTCGGTGCCATGGTCACCGACCGCATCACCCTCGACGGGATACCGGCGGCCTTCGACGCCATGCTCGCAGGCAAGGGCGGCCGCTCGCTGGTCGTCTTCTGAGCGGCCGCTTCTGAGCGGCGGCTTCTCAGCAGCCGCTCCGCCGGGCGCCGCCGTCAGGCGGTGTCCGGCAACGCCGCGTACTGGAGCGCCAGTCCGTCCAGCAGGGCCGCAAGTCCCGTTTCGAAGGCCCCCTCGTCCACCTCCCGGCGGCGCTCCGCCAGGAGGTGGGCCTGGCCCAGGTGCGGGTAGTCCGACGGGTCGTATGCCGTCTCGTCGTCCACGAAACCCCCGGCGAACGAGGCCACCGCCGAGCCCAGGATGAAGTACCGCATCAGCGCGCCGATCCGGGTCGCCTGCGCGGGCGGCCACCCGGCCGCCGTCATCGCGCCGAACACCGCGTCCGCCACCCGCAGTCCGGCCGGCCGCCGACCCGGCCCGCGCGCCAGTACGGGCACGATGTTCGGGTGGTCGGCCAGGGCGTCCCGGTACGAGTGCGCCCAGTCGTGCAGTGCGGTCCGCCAATCCCCGGCGCCGTCGAACATCGACAAGTCGACCCGGGCGCTCACCGCGTCGGCAACCGCCTCCAGGATCTCGTCCTTGGTGCGGAAGTGGTTGTACAGCGAGGGTCCGCTGACCCCCAGTGCGGCGGCGAGCCGCCGCGTCGACACCGCCTCCAGCCCCTCCGCGTCCACGAGCGAACCCGCCGCCTCGACGATGCGGTCTCTGCTGAGGAGGGGCTTGCGCGGTCTGGCCATGCGCCACATAGTAGGGCCTGCCCGCCATAAACTACCGGTGCTAGTTAACCGCGCCGGACCCGACCCGACCCCGCCCCGGAGGTGCCCGGTGAACCTGGAGCTGAGCGAGGAGCAGAGCGCCGTACGGCAGCTGGCCCGCGAGTTCACCGAGCGCGAGGTCGCCCCGTACGCAGCCGAGTGGGACCGCGCAGAGAGCGTGGACCGGGCGATCGTGAAGAAGCTCGGGGACCTCGGCTTCCTCGGCCTGACCGTCCCCGAGGAGTACGGCGGCTCCGGCGGCGACCACCTCGCCTACGTCCTGGTCAACGAGGAGCTCGGCCGCGGCGACTCCGCCGTGCGCGGGATCGTGTCCGTCTCCCTCGGCCTGGTCGCCAAGACCATCGCCGCCTGGGGCGCCGAGGAGCAGAAGCGGGACTGGCTGCCCCGCCTGTGCTCCGGCGAGGCGCTCGGCTGCTTCGGCCTCACCGAGCCCGGCACCGGTTCCGACGCGGGCAGCCTCACCACCCGGGCCGTGCGCGACGGGGACTCGTACGTCATCAGCGGCAGCAAGATGTTCATCACCAACGGCACCTGGGCCGACGTGGTGCTGCTCTTCGCCCGCACCGGCGGCGAGCCCGGCCACCGCGGCGTCTCCGCCTTCCTCGTCCCCGCCGACGCCCCCGGCCTGACCCGCCGCGAGATCCACGGGAAGCTCGGCCTGCGCGGCCAGGCCACCGCCGAACTCGCCCTCGACGGGGTCCGGGTCCCCGCCTCCGCGATGCTCGGCCCCGAGGGCAAGGGCTTCTCGGTGGCCATGTCCGCGCTGGCCAAGGGCCGGATGTCGGTCGCCGCGGGCTGCGTCGGCATCGCGCAGGCGGCGCTCGACGCGGCCGTCTCGTACGCGGGGCAGCGCGAGCAGTTCGGCAAGCCCATCGCCCACCACCAGCTGGTGCAGGAGCTGATCGCGGACATCTCGGTCGACGTGGACGCCGCGCGGCTGCTCACCTGGCGCGTCGCCGACCTCATCGACCGCGGGCTGCCCTTCGCCACCGAGTCCTCGACCGCCAAGCTCTTCGCCTCCGAGGCCGCCGTGCGCGCCGCGAGCAACGCCCTCCAGGTGCACGGCGGGTACGGCTACATCGACGAGTACCCCGCGGGCAAACTCCTGCGCGACGCCCGGGTGATGACCCTGTACGAGGGCACGAGCCAGATCCAGAAGCTGCTCATCGGCCGCGCCCGCACCGGGGTTTCCGCGTTCTGAGTACGTACGTGAGTACGTGCGCGGATGTGACCCGGCACACCCCGCCGGATGCTGGGGCCATGAACGAGACACAGGTCAAGCAGCAGAACACGGGGGCGTACTACGGCCAGGCGGTCGCCTCCTTCGGCATCGCCCTCGGTGCGGTGGCCCTGGGGATCTACAACCTGGAGGCCGACGCCTGGGTGCGGGCCTTCCTCGGGATCGCGGTCCTGTACCTGACCACCTCGGCCTTCACCCTCGCCAAGGTGATCCGCGACCGTCAGGAGGTCACCCAGATCGTCAGCCGGGTCGACCAGGCCCGGATGGAGAAGATCATGACGGAGTACGACCCCTTCTCGCCGAAGCCCTCCCCGCAAGAGCGCTAAGCGCTTGCTCACCCTCCGGTAGTCTGTTCAGTCCTACAGGACGAAGAGGGTGAGTGGCGATGGACAGCGCGGAGGAGACGGCCGACGGCAGTCAGCCGTGGTCGCAGGTCACCCCCGACGCCGCGCGGCGGCTGCTCGTCGCCGCCGTCGACGCCTTCGCCGAGCGCGGGTACCACGCGACCACCACGCGTGACATCGCCGGGCGGGCCGGCATGAGCCCGGCCGCGCTCTACATCCACTACAAGACCAAGGAAGAACTGCTCCACCGGATCAGCCGGATCGGCCACGACAAGGCCCTGGAGATCCTGGAGACGGCGGCTTCCGGGTCCGGGAGCGCGGCCGAGCGCCTCGACGAGGCCGTTCGCTCCTTCGTGCGGTGGCACGCGGCACATCACACCACCGCGCGCGTGGTCCAGTACGAGCTCGATGCTCTCGGTCCGGAGCACCGCTCCGAAATCGTGGCACTGCGCCGGCAGAGCGACGCCGCCGTGCGCCGCATCATCGCCGACGGGGTCGAGGCGGGGGAGTTCGACGTCCCGAACGTGCCCGGCACCACCCTCGCCGTGCTGTCCCTGTGCATCGACGTGGCCCGCTGGTTCAACGTCGCCGGACAGCGCACGCCCGACGAGGTCGGCGCGCTCTACGCCGACCTCGTACTCCGCATGGTGGGCTCGCGCCCGGGCCCTCAGAAGTAGTACCGGGACACCGACTCCGCGACGCACACCGGCTTGTCGCCGCCCTCGATCTCGATCGTGACCGTGGCGGCCACCTGCACACCGCCGCCCGCCTCCGTCACCTCGGTGATCACCGCGGTGGCGCGCAGCCGCGAGCCCACCGGCACCGGAGCCGGGAAACGCACCTTGTTCGTGCCGTAGTTGATACCCATCTTCATGCCCTCGACCCGCATGATCTGCGGCACCAGGCTCGGCAGCAGCGACAGCGTGAGGTAGCCGTGCGCGATGGTGGAGCCGAAGGGTCCGTCCGCCGCCCGCTCCGGGTCCACATGGATCCACTGGTGGTCGCCGGTGGCGTCCGCGAAGAGGTCGATGCGCTTCTGGTCCACCTCGAGCCAGCCGCTCGGGCCGAGCGGCTCGCCGATCCCGGCGCGCAGTTCCTCGGCGGACGTGAAGATCCTCGGCTCGGCCATACCGGCTCCCTTTCCCAGACGAATAAGCGCTTGCTCAGCATGCTGGGGCCGCATGTATCTGTCAACGGACCCGATCGCGGCCGACTAGGCTCGGCGCTGTGCCGCAGATTCCCGAGAAAGTCCACGAACTGACCGTCGGCCAGCTGTCCGCCCGCAGCGGCGCGGCCGTCTCCGCGCTCCACTTCTACGAGACCAAGGGCCTGATCAGCAGCCGCCGCACCTCCGGCAACCAGCGCCGCTACACCCGCGACGCGCTGCGCCGGGTGGCCTTCGTACGCGCCGCCCAGCGCGTGGGCATCCCGCTCGCCAGCATCCGCGACGCCCTCGCCCAGCTCCCCGAGGGCCGCACCCCCAACCGCGAGGACTGGGCCAAGCTTTCCGAGGCCTGGCGCACCGAGCTCGATCAGCGCATCTCCCAGCTGGGGCGCCTGCGCGACCACTTGACGGACTGCATCGCCTGCGGCTGCCTCTCGCTGGAGAACTGCGCGCTGTCCAACCCCGACGACGCCTTCGGCGCCCGCCTCACCGGCTCGCGCCTTTAGTGCTGGCCACCGCTGCCGTCTCCGCGCGGGCCGCCGCGACCAGTTCGGCGTTGGATCGCGCCGAGCGCCCGTCCGGCAGGTGCAGGACGTCGCCCACGCCGGTCCGCGCGTCCCTCCCGTACCGCGCGGCCATCCGTAGGACCGGCCAGGCGGCCTCCTCCCGCCCGTACAGCAGCACCGCCACCGGGGGCAGCCACCGCATCCCCCACACCAGCGCCGGGTCGTCGGCCGCCAGTTCGACGGCGAGGCGGACCGGGGCGTGGGTCCGTACCGGCGCGTGAGTCGGTACGGGCGCGTGGCTGCGTACCGGCGCGTGGCTGCGTACCGGCCAGGCCAGGAAGCGCGCCAGCGGCTCCTGCCCGGCCTCCCCGCCCAGCGGAACCACCGCGTCCACCGCGACCCCCCGCGCCAGCAGGGCCTCCGCAAGCTCCCGCGCCCCCGGCTCCGCGAACCGCACCTCCGCCCGGTCGGGCAGCACCGTCCAGGACCGGACCCGCGCGAGGCGCTCCGCCGGATCGGGCTCGGCGGCGATGCTCGCGGCCACGCAGAGCGGTACCCCGCACCCCGCACCCCGCAGTGCCTCAAGCACCGGCCCCACCACCCGCGCCGAAAGGCTCTCCCGCCCGCACGGGGTCCTGGGGTGCACCAGCACCTCGCCGGCCCCGGCGGCGACCGCCCCGAGCGCCGACTCCACCAGATCCTCGGGGGACATCGGCACGGCCGCCCCGTCGGCCGCGCCCCGCGCCCCGTTCAGCGACACCAGCAGCCGCGGCACGCTCACGCGGCGGCCCCCGCCCCCGAGCCCGCCCCGGCCGAGCCGCCCAGAGCCGAGCCGCCCAGAGCCGACTCGCCCAGAGCCGACTCGGCCAGCGCCGGCCTCGGCACGACGATCCCGCAGCCCGCGCACAACGGCCCGTCCCAGGCCCACGCGCCCGCCCAGGGCCCGCCCCCGGCCCCCGCGGCCGACGGCCAGTGCAACTCCTGCTCCCCGCACACCGGGCACGCCGTCCCCGGCGTCGACTCCAGTGCGGCCACCAGTCTTCGCAGCACGTCGCCCAGTGTCCCCTCCGGCCGCACCCCCGGATCCGCGCACCGCACGACCGCGTCCCCGCTCCCGCCCCACGCCCACTCCGGCCGGCGCAGCCCGTGGTGCTTCTCCCGCCGGCGCCGCTCCGCGAACTGGCGCTCGTACTCCAGCCAGACCGCCCGCGCCTCCTCCAGTTCCTCCAGCGCGGCGACCAGCCGCTGCGGATCGGCCGCCCGGTCCTCAGGGGCGATCCCGTGCCGGTCGCACAGGTGCCACCAGGTCGCCCGGTGCCCGTAGGGGGCGAACCGCTCCAGGCAGCGACGCAGCGAATGGCGCCGCAGGGCGCGGTCGTTGCGCGCATCGCGCACCTGGTAGGCCAGACTCCGGAAACCTGCCATCACACCTTCACCTCCGCCATGCGCCGCGCCCGCGCTTCATCGCGTACCTTGATGTGCCCAACATGCCCTGCCGGGTGTGGGCGCATGCGGGGGCGGTCGAGGCGTGCGGGTGGCACATGGCCGGAATTCAGCGCCCCATGCGCCCCGCGGCAACCACCACCCGGGCCAGCTCCTCGTGGCAGATATCGCTGTGCGCCCCCGAGGGCGCGCCGCCCCGCCGGACGACCGAGCCCGCGTCCACACTGACGCATCCGGCCGTCGGCAGCCCCTCGCGCAGCACCGCGTCCAAGGTCAGCCGCGGCGCGCCCGGCACCGCCTGGACCCCGTCGTGTCCGATCGCGCCCCACCGCTCGTCGAAGCCGAGGAGTCCGGCCGAATCACCCGCCATCCGGGAGGCCAGCGGGTAGAAGACCTTGAGCGCCGAGTCGTGCGGGGAATGGCAGGCGGCCACCGGTCCGTCGACCTTGCCCTGGAGCCCGCGCAGGGCGCCGCCTCGGCCTCTGGCGTGGGGCAGGCTGTCGGCGAACGCGTAGTGGGAGAAGGCGCCTTGGAGCAGGGTCAGGGACTTCACGTTCCGGATCCCGTCCGGCACCGCGCGCAGCGAGAAGGACACCACCCGGGCGCCGAAGCTGTGCCCGACGAGATGGATCCGCAGCGCCGGACGGTGGCCGGCCAGCTCGGCGAGCACCGGGCCGAGACCGCGCTCGCCGACCACCCCCGCGCGCGCCTTCATCTGGTAGTACGTCGCCTGGCGCAGCAGCTCCTTGGCGCCGTTCCACAGTTTCCGCAGGCCCCCGCCGACCGAGAACCCCGGTACGGAGGGGCCCTCGGGCAGTGCCGCGCCGGCCTCGGCCAGGGCCTCGGTGAGGGCCCGGCACACCTCCAGGACATCGGCGGTGAAGATCATCGGCACGGCCGGGGCGATGGCCGTGGCGACCGAGTCCACCCCGGCCAGCTCCCGTACCAGGGCGCCGAACTCGGTGAAGGCCGCCTCCGACTCCGGCTGCTCCTCCAGCAGTTCGGCGACCCGGTCCAGCTCGGCCTGCCGGCGCGGCCAGAAGGCCCCGAGCGCCTCCCGGGTACGGGGGTCCAGGGCCGGACCGTAGCCCGGCTCCGCGAGTGCGCCCGGGGCGTCGAAGTCGGGTATCGGCTCGTCGGAGAAGCGGATCGAGGGCCACACGACCCCCACGTACCCCAGTCGCACCCCTGAGCCCACCAGTCCCGGGAAGGGGGCGAAGAACCGGTCGAAGAGCCGGGTCGCGGTGGACGGGTCGGTGTTCCAGCCGTGCGCGAAGACCAGCAGATCGGTGGCCTCGATGCGCGAGAGCGCCTCCTGCGCGCCCCGGTCCGGGTCGCCGTCGGCGTCGAAGACCAGCTCCGCGTACGGCCCGACGCCGAGGGCCGCCCCGCCGACCGCATGCGCACCCGCATGCGCACGCCCCCCAGGCGCACTCGCACCCGTGCCCGTGCCCGTACCCGTACTCGTACCGATGTCCGCCACGACGTCCCCCTCCGCGCTCACGCGTACGCCTCCAGCGGAGCCAGCATCCTGCGGCCGCGCCCGCCCGGCCAGACCCGCGGCACGGTCAGTCGCAGCCCCGGCCGCGGACCCGCCCCCGACCCCGCCGGCGACCCGCCGCGGACTCAGTACAAGAGGTACCGCCCCCGCACCGCCTCGAAGCGCGCCAGCTCCGCCGCCCAGTCGCCCGCGATCTCCTCCACCCCGGCCCCCGCGTCCACCATCCGCCGCACCCGGTCCGAGCCCGTCAGCCGGTCGATCCACTGGTCCGCGCGCCAGCCGAAGCCGCTCCACGCGCGCCGCGCGGTGACCAGCAGGCCGATCCCGGCCCGTACCGGGTCGAAGGCCTCCCGGTCGTGCACGATGAGCCGGACCCCGCCGCACACCTTCCCGGCGTACTTGGAGAAGGACGGCGTGAAGTACGCCTCCCGGAACCACACCCCGCCCAGCCCCAGCCCGTTCGCCGCCTCCGCCCACCGCCGGTCGAGGCCCTCCGCGCCCAGCACCTCGAACGGCGTGGTCGTCCCGCGCCCCTCGGACAGGTTGGTCCCCTCGAACAGGCAGGTCCCGGCGTACGCGAGGGCCGTGTCCGGCGTCGGCATGTTCGGGCTCGGCGGCACCCAGGGCAGCCCGGTCGCCCCGAAGAACGACTCCCGCCGCCAGCCGGACATCCGCACCACCCGGAGCCGGGGCGGGCTCGCGGCCAGGAACTCCCCCTTGAAGAGCAGGGCCAGCTCGCCCGCCGTCATCCCGTGGGCGAGCGCGATGGGCTCCCGGCCCACGAAGCTCGCGTACGGGCGCTGCAGCACCGGCCCCGCGGCCCGCCGCCCGCCCGCCGGGTTCGGCCGGTCGAGGACCACCACCGCCTTGCCGGCCAGGGCGGCCGCGCGCATGCAGTCGTAGAGGGTCCAGATGTAGGTGTAGAAGCGGGCCCCGACGTCCTGGATGTCGAAGACGACGGTGTCGACACCGGCCGCCATGAACACGTCCGCGAGCCGCTGCCCGCTCTTGTCGTACGTGTCGTACACGGGCAGCCCGGTCGCCGGGTCCCGGCCCGCGCCCTCCGAGCCGCCCGCCTGCGCGGTCCCGCGGAAGCCGTGCTCGGGCCCGAACACCGCGACCAGGTCCACCCGCGGGTCCGCGTGCAGTACGTCGACGATGTGGCGGGCGTCGGCGGTGATCCCGGTGGGGTTGGTGACCACCCCGACCTTCTGTCCGGCGAGCACGCGGTACCCGTCCGCGGCGAGCTGCTCGAACCCGGTCCGCACCCGCTCCGCGGCCGCCACCGCCCCTTCCGCGGCCGCCACCGCCCGGGGTGCGGCGGCCCCGGCCGCCCCCGCGGCCCCCACCGCACCCGCCAGCCCCAGCAACCCCCGTCGCGACAGAGTCATCCCGCCACGCTAGGCGCGGGACCCCTTCCACCCGCACATACCGACCGGTTAGTCTGCCGGGCATCAGTCGGCGGTGAAAGGTGAATCCCGTGAGCGCGTTCCAGGACCAGCGAGTCGTCGTCACCGGCGCGGGAGGCGGCATCGGCGCCGCCCTCGCCCACCGCTTCGCCGCCGAGGGCGCCACGGTCGTGGTCAACGACCTCGACCCCGCAAAGGCCGCCGCCGTCGCGGACGCGATCGGCGCCCGGGCCGTCGCGGTGCCCGGCGACGCCTCGGCGATCGTGGCCGAGGCCCGCGCGGCCCTGGGCGGCACGGTCGACGTCTACTGCGCCAACGCCGGACTCGCCTCCGGCGGCGACGCGTTCGCGGACGAGTCCGTCTGGGAGGCCGCCTGGGACACCAACGTCATGGCCCACGTGCGCGCGGCCAGGCTGCTGCTGCCGGACTGGCTGGAGCGGGGGAGCGGCCGCTTCGTGTCCACCGTCTCGGCCGCCGGGCTGCTGACCATGATCGGAGCGGCGCCGTACAGTGTCACCAAGCACGGCGCGCTGGCCTTCGCGGAATGGCTCTCGCTGACCTACCGCCACCGCGGTGTCAAGGTCCACGCCATCTGCCCGCAGGGAGTGCGCACCGACATGCTCACCGCCGCGGGCTCGGCGGGCGAGCTGGTCCTCGCGCCGACCGCGATCGAGCCCGAAGCGGTCGCGTCCGCACTGTTCGACGGCATGGAGAAGGGCCGGTTCTTGATCCTCCCGCACCCCGAGGTCGCGGACTTCTACGCCGCCCGCGCGACCGAGCCGGACCGCTGGCTGAGCGGCATGAACCACCTCCAGCAGAAATGGGAGTCGCGTTGACGCAAGGCCCCACCCCGCCCTCGCGGTACGCCGCCAAGCCCTGGGTGGCCCGGCTCAGCCCGGCCCAGCGGGCGCCGATCTCCCCGGCTCCCAGCGTGCTCCAGGCCTTCCGCGACGCCGTGGCCCGTGCCCCCGGGCGCACCGTGCTGGCCTACTTCGACGGCCGGATCGGCTACGCCGAGGCCGACGCGCTCTCCGACTCCGTCGCGGGCCACCTCGCCGCGCAGGGCATCGGCCGCGGCGACCGGGTCGCGGTCATGCTCCAGAACACCCCGTACTTCGTGCTCGCCGTCCTGGCCGCCTGGAAGGCCGGGGCGGTCGTCGTTCCGCTCAACCCGATGTACAAGTCGCTGGAGGTCGGGCACATCCTGCGCGACTCGGGCGCCGCCGCGCTGGTCTGCGAGCGCGGCGCCTGGTCGGCGCACCTCGCCGAGGCCGCCCGCGGGACGGGCGTACGGGTCACCCTGACCGCCTCGGACCGCGACTTCCAGACCCGCGACGACCCCCGCGTCTTCGGCGACCCCGCCGTGCCCCCGCCGGCCCCTCAGCCCGCGGGCCACAGCACCGCAGACCTCGGCGCCGTGGCCCGACTGGGCCACCCCGCCCCGCCGGACCCGGGGCTCACCGCCGCCGACACCGCCCTGATCAGCTACACCTCGGGGACCAGCGGCACCCCCAAGGGCGCCATGAACCCGCACGGCGCCCTGACCCACAACGCCGGCCGGCAGGTCGCCGGCCACCCCCTGCCCGAGGGCGCCGCCTACTTCGCGCTCGCCCCGCTCTTCCACATCACCGGCATGGTCTGCGAGCTCGCCACCTGCCTCACCAACGCCGGCACCCTCGTCCTCGCGAACCGCTTCGACGCGGGCGTCGTCCTCGACGCCTTCCTCGAACACCGCCCCGCCTACACCATCGGCCCGGCCACCGCCTTCATGGCCCTCGCCGCCCACCCCGCCGTCACCCCCGACCACTTCTCCTCGTTCCAGGTCGTCTCCTCCGGCGGGGCCCCGCTCCCGCCCGCCCTCGTGGAACGCCTGCGCGCCGCCTTCGGCTTCTACCTGCGCAACGGCTACGGCCTCACCGAGTGCACCGCCCCCTGTGCCTCGGTCCCCGTGCACCGCGAGGCGCCCGTCGACCCCGCCTCCGGCACCCTCTCGGTGGGCCTGCCCGGCGCCGACACCCTCGTACGGATCCTGGACGAGCGCGGCGCAGAGGTGCCCTTCGGTGAGACCGGCGAGATAGCCGTCCGCGGCCCGCAGGTGGTTCCCGGCTACTGGGGCCTGCCGGCCGACACCGCCAAGGCCTTCCCGGACGGCGAACTGCGCACCGGGGACGTCGGGTTCATGGACCCGGACGGCTGGCTCTACGTCGTGGACCGCAAGAAGGACATGATCAACGCCTCCGGGTTCAAGGTCTGGCCGCGCGAGGTGGAGGACGTGCTCTACACCCACCCCGCCGTCCGCGAGGCGGCCGTGGTCGGGGTCCCGGACCCGTACCGCGGCGAGAGCGTGAAGGCCTACGTCAGCCTGCGCCCCGGGACCACGGCCGACCCGGCGGAACTGTCCGCGTACTGCGCCGCGCGCATCGCCGCGTACAAATACCCGCGCCAGGTCGAGATCCTGCCTGTCCTTCCGAAGACGACCAGTGGCAAGATCCTGCGACGGGAACTGCGCGAGCGCGGCTGAAAACGGCCGTACGGCCGCACAGCGTCACGCAGGAACGTCCGCAAGAAGGAAGGGAAGGCGAGCGCCATGGCCGCCAAGACCACGGAAACCGAAGCCGCGCACGAGGCGCCGGTACCGCAGCGACTGCTGGCCGTCGCCACCAGGCTGTTCGCCGAGCGCGGCTACGACCGCACCTCGGTCCAGGAGATCGTCGAGGCGGCCGGAGTCACCAAGGGAGCGCTCTACCACTACTTCGGCTCCAAGGACGACCTGCTGCACGAGGTGTACGCACGCATGCTGCGCCTTCAGCAGCAGCGGCTGGACGCGGTGGCCGAATCCGATGCCCCCGTCGAGGACCGGCTGCGCGCCGCGGCCGCCGACGTGGTCGTCACGACCATCGAGAACCTCGACGACGCGATGATCTTCTTCCGGTCGATGCACCAGCTGAGCCCGGAGAAGTTCAAGCAGGTACGGGCGGAGCGCCGGCGCTACCACGAGCGGTTCCGGGCACTGGTCGAGGAGGGCCAGCGCACGGGCGTCTTCTCCACGGCCACTCCGGCCGACCTGGTGGTGGACTACCACTTCGGGTCGGTCCACCACCTGTCCACCTGGTACCGGGAGGACGGCCCGCTCACGCCGCAGCAGGTCGCCGACCACCTCGCGGACCTGCTGCTGCGGGCACTGCGCCCGTAGCGGGCGCCGGGTGGTCGGGGGCCTCAGCCCAGCGGAAGGACCTTGCGGCCCCAGGTCTCCTGCGCCACGACGGCGAAGGAGATGTACCACGCGATGCCCGCGCACAGCAGGCCGAGGAAGCCGCCGGTGTGGGTCAGGCCGGTGGTCTCGGCCAGGTCGCCGAGCGCGAGGAAGAGGAAGGTCAGCGCCAGCACGATGAACAGCGCCCGGTGCGCGAGGTCGAGGCGCAGCGCGGCGACGGACATGTACGCGGTGAAGATGAACCAGGCCACGAGGAACCAGCCGGTGGCGACGTGCGCCTGGTCGGCGGGCAGGGTGGGGACGACGAACTTCACGTAGCCCGCGAAGGACATCCAGAACGCGCCGTACGAGACGAACGCGGTGGTCCCGAAGGTGTTGCCGCGGCGGAACTCCAGGATGCCCGCGACGAACTGCGCGAGGCCGCCGTAGAAGAGGGCCAGCGGCAGTACGACCGCGCTGAGGGCCGCGTTCGAGATCAGCCCCGAGTTGAAGAGGCTGAGCACGAAGGTGGTGAGGGCGAACGCGGCCAGGCCGAGCGGGCCGGGGTTGGCCGTCCTTCCCGCGGCGGCGGTGGCGGCGGTGGTGACCGCGGGGGTGACGGCGGTGGCGGGCGGGGCCAGGGTGGAGCTGGGCATGGCGGTACGCACTTTCAGTGGGGGGAGAAGCCGAATATATCGGACCTTTCGGGGTGGTTTAGACCACCCCGAAAGTTCGCCCGACCCCCTGCCCGGAGTGCGCGTCAGCGGTAGCGCTTCAGCTCCCGGTGCGCCAGCGAGCGCTGGTGCACCTCGTCCGGCCCGTCCGCCAGCCGCAGCGTCCGCGCCGCCGCCCACAGCTCGGCCAGCGGGAAGTCCTGGCTGACCCCGCCCGCGCCGTGCAGCTGCACCGCGTCGTCCAGGATCCGTACGACCGCCCGCGGGGTCGCGATCTTGATGGCCTGGATCTCGGTGTGCGCCCCCCGGTTGCCGACCGTGTCCATCAGCCAGGCCGTCTTGAGCACCAGCAGCCGCAGCTGCTCGACGGTGACCCGGGCGTCCGCGATCCAGTTCTGTACGACGCCCTGCGCGGCCAGCTCCTTGCCGAAGGCGGTACGTCCGACCGCGCGGCGGCACATCAGCTCGATGGCCCGCTCCGCCATGCCGATCAGCCGCATGCAGTGGTGGATCCGGCCCGGCCCGAGGCGGGCCTGGGCGATGGCGAAGCCCGCGCCCTCCTCTGCGATCAGGTTCCCCGCCGGGACCCGGGCGCCGTCGAAGACCACCTCGGCGTGGCCGCCGTGGTCGTGGTCCTCGTACCCGTACACGGTCATCGCCCGGCGCACCTCCACGCCCGGGGTGTCGCGGGGGACCAGGATCATCGACTGCTGGCGGCGCGGGTCGGGGCCGTCCGGGTCGGTCTTGCCCATGACGATGAAGATCCGGCAGTCCGGGTTCATGGCCCCGGAGATGAACCACTTGCGTCCGGTGACCACGTACTCGTCGCCGACGCGCTCGATCCGCGTCTCGATGTTCGTCGCGTCCGAGGAGGCCACCTCGGGCTCGGTCATCGCGAAGGCGGAGCGGATCTCGCCCGCCAGCAGCGGATGCAGCCACTGCTTCTTCTGCTCCTCGCTCGCGAACTGGGCGAGGAGCTCCATGTTCCCCGTGTCCGGGGCCGCGCAGTTGGTCGCCATCGGCGCCAGGTGCGGGCTGCGGCCGGTGATCTCGGCCAGCGGGGCGTACTGGAGGTTGGTCAGCCCGGCGCCGTACTCGGCATCGGGCAGGAAGAGGTTCCACAGGCCCTGACGGCGCGCTTCGGCCTTCAGTTCACCGAAGACGGCCGGGGTGTCCCAGGGTGAGGCCAGCCGCGCGCGCTGCTCGGCGGCGACGGGTTCCGCCGGGTAGACGTACTCCTCCATGAACGCGAGGAGGCGCTCGCGGAGTTCCTCGGTCCGGGCGTCGAATGCGAAGTCCATGGGTGCGTGCCTCAGCCTTCCTGGAGGTCCTTGAGGGTGGTCAGTCCGTGCTCGATGAAGACCGGCACCAGCTCGCCGATCCGGTCGAAGCCGGCTCCGACGGTCTGCCCGAGCGTGTACCGGTAGTGGATGCCTTCGAGGATCACCGCGAGCTTGAACCAGGCGAAGGCCGTGTACCAGGCGATGGCTCCGGTGTCCCGGCCGGAGCGGGCGGCGTACCGCTCGACGAGCTCGGCGGGCGTCGGATGGCCGGGCGCCCCGCTCGTCGTACTGACCGGGGAGTCGGTAAGGCCCAGGTCGGAGCTGTACATCACCAGCAGCCCGAGGTCCGTCAGCGGATCGCCGAGCGTGGACATCTCCCAGTCCAGCACCGCGCGGATGGTGTCGGTGCCCGACGGGGATCGGCCGATCAGCACGTTGTCCAGCCGGAAGTCCCCGTGCACCACAGTGGCGGCGGGGGAGTCGGGCAGCGTGCGGCCGAGCGCGCCGTGCAGCTCGTCGATGCCCGCCAGCTCCCGGCCCCGGGAGGCGGCGAGCTGCTTGCCCCAGCGGCGCAGCTGCCGGTCGAGGAAGCCCTCGGGACGGCCGAAGTCGCCCAGGCCCACCGCCTGCGGGTCCACCGCGTGCAGCTCGACCAGCGTGTCCACCAGGCTCAGCACGGCCCGCCGGGTGCGCTCGGGGCCGAGGGCCGCGAGCTGGCCGGCCGTCCGGTACGGCACCCCGTCCACGTACTCCATGACGTAGAACGGCGCCCCGAGGACCGCCTCGTCCTCGCAGAGCAGCACAGGCTCGGGCACCGGCACGGCGGTCGGGTGCAGCGCCGCGATGACCCGGTGCTCGCGCCGCATGTCGTGCGCGGTGGCCAGTACGTGGCCGAGCGGCGGCCGGCGCACCACCCAGCGGGCGGTCCCGTCGGTGATCTCGTACGTGAGGTTCGAGCGGCCGCCCTCGATCAGCCGGCCGCTCAGCGCCCCGCCCACGAGTCCCGGCCGCGCGGCGTCGAGATGGCCGCGCAGCCGCTCCAGATCCAGGCCCCGCGGACCGGTCGGTGCCGAGGCCGAAGCTGAGGCTGAGGTCATGGCGGGCGCCTCCGTACTGAGTCGATGGTGTCGTGAGCCATCATGCCGACCAGTCGGTATGCCGTCCAGAGTGCGGGCCGAAAGAACTCTTCCGGCCCGCCCGGCCGCCGGCCCCCCGCCGCCCTCTCGTCAGGCGTGGCAGAGGATCGGCGTCCCGCCGTTCATCACCGTCATGTCCCGCAGCACCGCCAGGATGTCCAGCGCAGCGCCCTCCGGCTCCCCGGCGAGCTCCGAGTACGCCCGGTGGACGTTGGCCACCAGCCGCTCGCTCTCCCGCCAGGCGGCGAACTCGCCGAGGTCGGCCTGTCGCGCGACCTCCAGCGGGGTCAGCCCCTTCGCCCGGCCCTCCCGGGCGAGGGCGTCCACGTACCGCAGGTAGCGCTCGGTGGACTCGTACGCCGAGGGATCGGTCAGCGGCCCGTGCCCCGGTACGACGGTCTGCGCGCCCAGCGAGCGCAGCAGCTCCAGTGCCCGCAGGGACCCGGACAGCGAACCCATCGCGAGGAACGGCGTGCCCTCGGCGAAGACCAGGTCGCCGGTGAACACGACCTGCTGGCGCGGGAGCCACACGACCGAGTCCCCGGTGGTGTGCGCCGTGCCGGGGTGGATGACCTGCACCTCCGTCTCGCCGACGTGCAGGGTCATCCGGTCGCTGTAGGTGAGGGTGGGTGCGGTGATCTCTATCGCCCCGAAGTCGGTGGCGGGCCAGATCATCTCCAGCTGGTGCCCGGCGGCGAGCTGCTCGGCCCGCGCGTTGTCGTGGCCGAGGACCAGCGCCTCGGGGGCGAACACGCCGTTGCCGTAGGTGTGGTCGCCGTGGTGGTGGGTGTTGACCACCGTGCGGGGCGGTGCCGCCCCGGCCGCGAGGACCGCGTCGCGCAGCGCCAGGGCGCGCCGCTCGGTGGCGGCGGTGTCGACGAGCAGCGTGCGGCCCCCGTCGCTGACGAAGCCGGCGTTGTTGAGGCACCAGCCGCCGTCCGGCTGGACGTAGGCGTGGACCCCGGCCGCGGGCTGGACGAGGTACGGGTCGCCGATGGTCATTCGCGCTCTCCCCGGGTCGCTTTGACGGACGCTCGGCATCCTGCCAGCCGCGGCGACGCCGGGGGAGGAGGGGTGGGCGCGGGGGAGGGAGGGGTGGGCGGGGGAGAGCGGCGGCTCAGTGGTCGTCGTAGTGGCCGTCGTGCGCGGCGTGCCGGTGCCCGTCGTGCACGTAGTCGACGTGGTCGCCGTGCCGGACCGCCTCGTGCCCGCAGTCCGCGCCGTGCGTGTGCTCGTGGCCCTCGTGGGCCGAGTGCCCGGAGGGCTCGCACTCGTCCCAGTGGCCCGAGTGCTCGCGGTGCAGGTGGCCGTCGTGCGCGTAGTCGATGTGATCGCCGTGTTCGACCCGGGTGTGACCGCAGTCCGGGCCGTGCGCGTGCGCGTGCGTGGGGTGTTCGTGGTGCAGGGTCGTCATGGCGCCGAGGCTAGTGCGGATTGCCCCGCATCGCCCGTTGTGCCCGCCCCGTGTTCCCGCCGTTTCCCCGGGGCGCACGCAAGCCGGACCATCCGATCAACGGCTCAGGTGATGACCGTCAGCGCCACCGACGCCAGCGCGACCGTGCACGCCACCGCCGCCAGTGCCGCCCGCGGCGCCAGCGCCGCGGGCCGGTCCGCCGCCAGCTCGCGGATCCGCCGGTGCGCCACCCACAGGAAGGCCAGATAGAGCAGGGCGATGCCCGCCGCCCCGATGACCTCCAGGGAGGAGCCGGACCCGTGCAGCACCTGCCGCAGCGCCAGTACGGCCGTCACCGAACAGGCGAGCGTCGTACGCCGCCACGCGAGCCGGGTCCGCTCCGGCTGCAACCCGGCGTCGCGCTGCGCGCCGGCAGCGTCCTCGCGGTGCGCGCCGGTGCTCACCGCCCCGTCGTCCAGCCCAGCAGCACGACGACCACCATCGCCACCGCGACCAGCCCCACTCCCAGGCTCAGCACCACCGGGAACCGGGACACCGGCAGGTCGTCGCCCCGCCGCATCGCCCGCTCGCAGCGCACCCAGTGGTTCACCGCCCGCAGCGCACAGGCCGCACCCACCGCGAGCAGTGCGAAGGCCATCCCGACCCGCACCCCCCACCGCAGGTCCGGCAGGAACTGGTCCACCGCGAAGCCGCCGCCCACGAGGGCGAGGGCGGTACGGATCCAGGCCAGGAAGGTCCGCTCGTTGGCCAGCGAGAAGCGGTAGTCGGGGGTCTCGCCCTCGTCCCGCACCCGCTGGGGTGCGAACCAGAGCCGCACGTCCTTGACGAAGTCGATCACCCCGCCAATCTACTGGCGCGACCTACTGGCGCGACTCCAGGAACCCTTGCAGCCGCCGGTGGGCCTCCAGCCCGTCGGGCACCCAGGCCCACTGCCCGTCCGCCACCCGCCGCTCCAGTTCCGCCTCGGGGAGCCAGTCGTGCCACGCCACCTCCGAGACCTGCGGCCGGACCGGGAGTTCGCACCGCACCTCGTGCACGTAGCTCCACCAGGCCCCGCCCGCGCCCTCGTACAGGAACTTGAACAGCGGCTGCGGCTGCGCCAGTCCCGTCACGCCCAGCTCCTCCTCGGCCTCCCGCAGGGCGGCCTGCGCGTAGCTCTCCCCGGCGCCCAGGACCCCGCCCACGAACATGTCGTAGTACGAGGGGAAGACCAGCTTCGACGCGGTCCTGCGGTGGACGAAGGTCCGCCCGGCGGCGTCCCTCACCCGCACGAACACGCACCGGTGGATCAGCCCGCCCGCGTACACCTCGCCCCGCGGGGCCTGTCCCGTCACCCGGTCGTCCCGGTCCACCACGTCCAGTACTTCATCAGCGGCGCTCATGAGATCCATCCAATCACCCCTGTTGACGGGTTACCGGTCCGTAGCCAAGGATCGCCCCACCATCGACGGAGGACGGGTTTCGCATGACGTACGACGCAGACGTGATCGTGATCGGGGCGGGGCTCGCGGGCCTCGTGGCCACCGCCGAACTCGTCGACGCCGGCCGCAAGGTCATCCTGCTCGACCAGGAGCCCGAGCAGTCCATCGGGGGGCAGGCGCACTGGTCCTTCGGCGGCCTGTTCTTCGTCGATTCGCCCGAGCAGCGCCGGATGCGGATCAAGGACAGCCACGACCTCGCCCTCCAGGACTGGCTGGGCACCGCCGGCTTCGACCGGACCGAGGACGCCTGGCCGCGCCGCTGGGCCGAGGCGTACGTCGACTTCGCGGCCGGCGAGAAGCGCCCCTGGCTGCACGCGCAGGGCGTGCGCTTCTTCCCCGTGGTCGGCTGGGCCGAGCGCGGCGGCTACGACGCCAACGGCCACGGCAACTCCGTACCCCGCTTCCACATCACCTGGGGCACCGGCCCCGGCCTGGTGGAGCCCTTCGAGCGGCGCGTCCGCGCGGGCGTGGCCCGCGGCCTGGTCCAGCTGAGGTTCCGCCACCGGGTCACCGGGCTCTCCCGCACGGCGGGCGCGGTGGACACCGTCACCGGTGAGGTCCTGGAGCCCTCCGACGCCGCACGGGGAACCGCGAGCGGCCGCGAGAGCGCCGGGGCCTTCTCCCTGCGCGCCCAGGCCGTGATCGTGACCAGCGGCGGCATCGGCGGCAACCACGACCTCGTGCGCAGCCAGTGGCCGGCCCGGCTCGGCACCCCGCCGCAGCGGATGCTCTCCGGGGTCCCGGCGCACGTGGACGGGCTGATGCTCGGCATCGCGGAGGCGGCCGGCGCCAGCCACATCAACAAGGACCGGATGTGGCACTACACCGAGGGCATCGAGAACTGGAACCCGATCTGGGCCAAGCACGGCATCCGCATCCTGCCCGGGCCGTCCTCGCTCTGGCTGGACGCGACGGGCAAGCGGCTTCCCGTACCGCTCTTCCCGGGCTTCGACACCCTCGGCACCCTCGACCACATCATGAAGTCGGGCCACGACCACACCTGGTTCGTGCTCAACCAGCGGATCATCGGCAAGGAGTTCGGCCTCTCCGGCTCCGAGCAGAACCCGGACCTGACCGGCAAGTCGATCCGCGGTGTCATCGACCGCGCCCGGCAGGCCGTACCGGGCCCGGTGCAGGCGTTCATGGACAACGGGGCGGACTTCGTCGTCGAGCGGGACCTGTCCGCGCTGGTCCGCCGGATGAACGAGATCACCAAGGAGGACCTGCTCGACGAGGAGACGGTGCGCCGGGAGATCGTCTCCCGGGACCGGGAGATCGCCAACCCCTTCACCAAGGACCTCCAGGTGACGGCCATCCACGGCGCCCGCAAGTACCTCGGCGACAAGCTGATCCGCACCGCCGCCCCGCACCGGATCCTGGACCCCGCGGCCGGCCCGCTGATCGCGGTGCGGCTCTCGATCCTGACCCGCAAGTCCCTGGGCGGACTGGAGACCGACCTGTCCTCGCGGGTCCTGGCCGCGGACGGCGAGCCGCTGCCGGGCGTGTACGCGGCGGGCGAGGCGGCCGGCTTCGGAGGCGGCGGGGTGCACGGCTACCGCGCCCTGGAGGGCACCTTCCTCGGCGGCTGCATCTTCTCGGGCCGCGCCGCCGGGCGCGCCGCGGCGAAGGCGGTCGGCTGACCGTACGAGGTGTCCGCGGGGGCTTGCCCCCGGCCCGGCGGGCTGCCCCCCGGGCCGGGGGCAGAGCGCCCCGGGGGCGGCCTCAGGCCGGCCGGGCCACGATCCGGAACCGCTCCGCCACCACCTGGGTGTCGTCGTCCACCGTGAACTCCGGATCGCCGAGCTCCTCGCGCAGCGGCGCACTGTGCCAGAACCCCTCGTGCGAGGCACGCCATTCGGCCACTGACGCGTATCCCTCGCCCTCGTCCAGCGCGTGTTGCAGGTCCACGTCGGCGAGCCGGAGCACCCGGACATCCGTGATTTCCAGGACGGCCACCGCGCGCTCCTCGGAGTCCACCATCGCGAACCGCTCGCCGACCTCGGGCAGCGGCTCGCCCGCGGTCCCGTACCACTGGAGCAGCCCCGTCGTGGTGGTCTTCGCACCGCTCAGAACGGCCGCCACCAGCATGTCGCGCAGCGGTCCGGGGAAGCCCAGCTCGAACGGCTGAAGATCGTCGTAGGTCGCCATGAGTCCACCCTACGTGCTCCCCCCACGAGCCAGGCGAACCGGAACAAGCCGCTCAACTCACTCCCTCGCCGCACCAGTTGAAACACGCCACCCAGTGGACTGGACCTTGACTCGGAGCAGTGCCTACCGCTTTGCTGTGCGTGATCATTCGGCCACACCGTCCAATCGCCCGCGTCCTGGAGGGAATTCCGCGGATGTCCCCCCCTCCGCCGCCCCTCGGCCGCGCCCGCAAGCGGGACGCCCAGCTCTTCGACTCGGCCCTCTGCGACAGCGAACTGGTCGATGTGCGGAGCCAGTTCACGCAAGGGCGCTGGGCCAAGGCCCGCTCCCTCCTGGTCGCCACCGGCGACGACTGGGACCGCCGCGGCCACCGCCTCGTCGTCCTCGCCGAGACCCCGGCCGCCACCGCCTGGGCCCGCGAATGGCTGCTCGCCGAGCCCGAGAGCGCCGACGCCACGACCCTCCTCGCCTGCGCGGCCGTCTTCACCGCCCTGCGCCGCAAGGGCACGCCCGAGGCTGCCGAGGAGGCCTGCCGGCGGGCCGCCGCCCTGTTCCCCGCCGACCCCACGCCCTGGCTCGGCCTGCTGCTGCTCACCCGTGCCTTCGGCAGCGAGGAGGAGTTCAGCCGCCACTTCGACCAGGTGCGGGCCCGCCACCGCGAGCACCACCACGCCCACCACCTGATGGTCGCCAAGCTGGCCGAGCGCACCCCCGCGTCCGGCCACGACCCGCTCCACGAGGTCTACGACTTCGCCGCCTGGGCCGCCGAGGAGTCCCCGGCCGACTCCCCGCTCGCCGTGCTCCCCGTCATCGCCCACGCCGAGCGCTACCGGGTGCTCGCCGGCAAGTACGGCTCCGACAGCAGCGCCGGCGCCGTGGCCCACTGGTCGGGCCGCCGCGCCCGCCAGGTGCTGCGCTCCGCCTTCGACTGGTGGCTGGAGTGGGAGCGCGAGGACCACCCCCGCAACCGCGTGGACCTCAACTTCCTGGCCCACGCCAAGCTCTGCGAGGGCCGCCCCGCCGAGGCCGCCGCACTCTTCCACCGCATCGGGAGCCACGCGACCCCGGCCCCCTGGTCCTACCCGGACCTAGACCCCCACAAGGCCTTCCTCGCCGCGCGCAGTGTCGCGCTCGGGACCGCCTGAGCCTTCGTCCCCACAACCCCCGAAGAGCCTTCGCCCCCGAAACCCCCTGAAGACCCCCGAAGGCTCGCCCACCCCCGAAAGGACACCCGCCATGGCGACGGGCAGATCCACCACGCTCCAGGACGCGGCCGAGATCCGCACGTACAAGGGTCAGGACCGCGCCCTGCGCGCCGACCGCCTCGGCACCGCCGGGCTGCTGCTCTCCGTACTCGCCGCCAGCGCCCCCCTCATGGTGGTCGCAGGTGTCATGCCCACGACCTTCGGGGTCATGGGGGTCGTCGGCCAGCCGCTGCTGTTCGTCATCCTCGGAGCCGTCCTCGCGCTCTTCAGCGTCGGCTACGCCGAGATGAGCCGCCACGTCCACAACGCCGGCGCCTTCTACGCGTACATCGCCCGCGGCCTCGGCCCCACCGCCGGCGCCGGCGCCTCGGTCCTCGCCCTCGTCGCCTACAGCGCCATGCAGGTCGGCGTCTACGGCATCCTCGGCTTCGAGATCTCCGGCCTCTTCGCCACCTACCTCGAAATCGAACTCGCCTGGTGGATACCGGCCCTGCTCGCGGTCGCCGCCACCGGCGCCCTCGGCTGGCTCAAGATCGACCTCAACGCCAAGGTCCTCGGCGTCCTCCTGCTCATCGAGTGCGCCCTCGTCGTCGCCTTCGACGCCGCCGCCCTCGGCAAGCCCGGCCCCGAAGGCCTCTCGCTGCACGCCTTCAACCCCGAGACCCTCAGCGGCGCCGGGCTCGGCACCGCCCTGTGTTTCTGCATCGCCGCCTTCGTCGGCTTCGAGCAGTCCCCGGTCTACGCCGAGGAGACCAGCAAGCCGCACATCGTCGTCTCCCGCGTCATGTTCCTCGCCGTCGGCTTCGTCGCCCTCTTCTTCGCCTTCAGCGCCTGGGCCCTCACCGTCGCCACCGGCCCCGCCGAGGTCGTCAAGACCTCCGCCGAAGCCGGCCCCGGCCTGCTCTTCCAGCTCACCGAGGACCGCCTCGGCACCGCCTTCACCGACACCCTGCACGTCCTGTTCGTGACTGGCATGTTCGCCGCGATGCTCAGCTTCCACAACGTCGTCGCCCGCTACGCCTTCGCCATGGGCCGTGAGGGCCTGCTCCCGGCCGCCTTCGGCCGTACCAACGCCGGCACCGGCGCCCCCGCCACCGGCTCGCTCCTGCAGACCGTCGTCGCCACCGTCGTCGTCCTCGCCTTCGCCTTCACCGACGACAAGCCCGCGGGCGACCCCACCGCACCGGTCCTGCACCTGTTCACCTGGATGGGCAGCGTCGGGGCCCTCGGTGTGACCCTGCTCATGGCCGCCGCCTCCTTCGCCGTCATCGCCTTCTTCGTCCGGCGCGGCACCGCCGGCGCCCAGATCTGGCGGCTGATCGCGGCCGGCGCCGCGGGCCTCGCCCTCCTCGCCATCGCCGTCTACACCGTCCGCGACTTCGGCGTCCTGGTCGGCGCCGGGGACGGCTCCGCACTCAGCTGGGTACTGCCCGGCATCATCGGCGCCGCCGTCGTGAGCGGCCTGCTCTACGGGGCCGTGCTGCGCAGCCGCCGCCCCGAGGTGCACGCCCGCATCGGCCTGGGCAACGAGGCCTTCCGCCTCGACCAGGCAGCGGAGGCGGCGCCGCAGGAGTAGCCCCCGCGCCTCGCATTCGAGCTCACGCGAAGCCCCCGACGCCCGTTTCCAAGGTCGTCGGGGGCTTCGGCGCGTAAGGGGAGGATTTTGGCGGGTGGCGGAGGCTCATGGTCTCCTGGGGCGACAAAAACACCGGATCGCGGCACAGGGGACACCACCCAGCTCCCCTGCACGCCGGTCCGGACCTGCCTGTCCGACCCCATGAAGGCGAAGTCATACATGAGTGACCGCACCTTGACCGAGGCTCCCGCCCCGGCGTCTTCCCCCCATGTCGACGCCGGTGACGAGGGCTACAGCAAGGACCTCAAGTCCCGCCACATCAACATGATCGCGATCGGCGGGGCGATAGGCACCGGCCTGTTCCTCGGCGCCGGCGGCCGCCTCGCCGGCGCGGGCCCCTCCCTCGCCATCGCCTACGCGGTGTGCGGGGTCTTCGCCTTCTTCGTGGTCCGGGCCCTCGGCGAGCTCGTCCTCTACCGCCCCTCCTCCGGCGCCTTCGTCTCCTACGCCCGCGAGTTCATGGGGGAGAAGGGCGCCTACACGGCCGGCTGGCTCTACTTCCTCAACTGGTCCACGACCACCGTCGCCGACATCACCGCCGCGGCCACCTACGCCCACTTCTGGTCGATGTTCACCGACGTCCCCCAGTGGGTCCTCGCGTTCATCGCCCTCGCCATCGTCCTCACCGCGAACCTGATCTCGGTGAAGTACTTCGGCGAGATGGAGTTCTGGTTCTCCCTGGTCAAGGTCGCCGCCCTGACGATCTTCCTGATCGTCGGCATCTACCTCGTCGCCACCAGCCACGAGATCGACGGCCACACCCCGGGCCTGTCCACCATCACCGACAACGGCGGCATCTTCCCCGTCGGCATGCTCCCGATGCTGCTCGTGATCCAGGGCGTGGTCTTCGCCTACGCCTCCGTCGAGCTGTGCGGCGTCGCCGCCGGCGAGACCGAGAACCCCGAGAAGATCATGCCCAAGGCGATCAACTCGATCATGTGGCGCGTCGGCATCTTCTACGTCGGCTCGGTCATCCTCCTCGCGCTGCTGCTCCCGTACACCGAGTACACGGACGGTCAGAGCCCCTTCGTCACCGTCTTCGACAAGCTGGGCATCCCCGGCACCGCCGGGATCATGAACCTGGTCGTCCTGACCGCGGCCCTCTCCAGCCTCAACTCCGGCCTCTACTCCACCGGCCGCATCCTGCGCTCGATGGCCATGTCCGGCTCCGCGCCGAAGTTCACCGCCCGCATGAACAAGGGCAAGGTCCCCTACGGCGGCGTCCTGTTCACCGCCGCCTTCGGCCTGGCCGGCGTCGCGCTGAACAAGTTCATGCCGTCCGAGGCCTTCGAGATCGTCCTGAACTTCGCCTCCCTCGGCATCCTCGGCACCTGGGCGATGGTCATGATCTGCTCGCTCTTCTTCTGGCGCCGCGCGCGCGAGGGCAAGGTCGAGCGCCCGTCCTACCGCCTGCCCTGGGCCCCCTACACCCAGCTCGTCACGCTGGCCTTCCTCGTCACGGTCCTGGTCCTGATGTGGTGCGACGGCGGCGTCGGCCGCACCACGGTCATGTTCGTCCCGGTCATCGGAGCCGCCCTGGTCGGCGGCTGGTACCTGGTCCGCGGCCGGGTCGCCGAGCTCGCCGCGTCCCGCGACTGAGGCGGGCACCGAGCGCCGGCCGACACAGGGCCCCGCCGTCCGGATCACACTCCGGAGGGCGGGGCCCTGTCCGCGCTCCGGCGCCGTCAGGGGCTCGCGGAGCCCCGTACGCCCGGCACGAAGGAGTCCAGCGCCGCGTCGAAGTGCCCGCGCGCCTCGGCGGTCCGGCCGACGGGCGTCGACACCCACACGTCGTACAGCAGCCCGTCCTGCTCCCAGCACAGGTCGAAGGTGTGCCGGGCGCCCTCGGTGCGGGTGAAACCGTCCCAGGTGAACTCCCACAGGGCGGCCGGCAGCCCGTCGTGCGTCGTCGGGACGACCTTGTTCTCCCGGTAGCCGGGGTTGGTCTCCGCGCCCTGCCGGTCGGCGAAGCGCATCGCCCCCAGCGGGCCCCCGGCCGGCGCAGCCGACGTCCTGATCCCGATGCGCACGGACCCGTCCGGCGACCCGTAGAACACCCGCTGGTCGTCGGTGGTACGGACATACCCGGCCGGTACGGCGAGGCTGAACCCCCGGGGGTCGGCGACGACCTGGTACCCGGCCGGCGCGGGCCGCACCGACCCGGCGGGCGAGGCCGACGGGGACGGCGCGGGGGACGGTGAAGCGGAGGCGGAAGCGGACCTGGACGGGCCCGCCGCGCCCGCCGTCGCACCGGACTCCCGCCCCTTCGCCCGGCCGTCGCTGCCGCCGTCGCCGAGGAGCGAGGTCGCGGTCACCGTCGCGCCGACCGTCAAGACGATCAGCGCGGCGACCAGCCCCGCCCGCAGCGCCCGCCGCCGCCCGGACTCCGGGGGAAGCGGCCCGCCCGGCCGGGTCGCCCGCTCGGCCGGCGCCTGCTTCGCGGCCGGTACGGGCTCCTCCGCCCCGCCCCCGTCCGCCGCACAGGCCGACAGCAGCCGCGCCGCCCCGGCCGCGCCCAGCCGCAGCTCCGGGTCGCGCTCCAGCAGGCCCCGTACGACCGGAACCAGCGGCCCGAGCCCGGCGGGCGGGCGGATCTCGCCGAACACGACGGCGTGCAGGATCCCGCCCACCGAATCCCGGCGGAACGGAGACTCGCCGGTCACGGCCGCGCACAGCAGGGCGCCGAGCGACCACAGATCGGCCGCGGGCCCCGCTTCCCCGCCCTGCATCCGCTCGGGCGCCGTGTACTCGGGGGAGCCCATGAAGGCCCCGGCCTCGCTGATGGTCGTGGCCCCGGCGAGCCGGGCGATCCCGAAGTCGGTCAGCACCACCCGCCCCGTGCCCGCCTCCAGGAGCACATTGGCCGGCTTCACGTCCCGGTGCAGCACACCCCGCTCGTGCGCCGCACCGAGGGCCCCGAGGAGCGCCAGCCCGAGCCGGGCCGCCTCACCGGGGGCCAGCGGCCCGGCGCCCGCGAGCCGGTCGGCCAGCGAACCGCCGTCGACGAGCTCCATGACGATGAAGGGGATCCCCTCGTGCTCCACGACGTCGTGCACGACCACGACGTGCGGATGCCTGATCTGCGCGACGACCCGCGCCTCGCGCAGGGCGGCCGCACCGCGCCCAGCGGCGTCGACATGGAGTTCCTTGACGGCCACCGACCGCCCGAGCAGTTCGTCGGAGGCCCGCCAGACCGTCCCCATGCCGCCCCGGCCCAGCCGCTGCTGAAGCCGGTAACGGCCACCGATCACCGTGCTGTTGCCCGGACCGTCCTGCGCCACGCCCTCAACCCCCGTCCGCCGCTCAGGGGCCATGATGCCGCAAACCCCGCCCGGCACCCCGCGGCCCGCAAACGCAAAGAACCCCACCGGAGTGGGGTTCTTCGTTTGGTGTCCGAGGGGGGACTTGAACCCCCACGCCCGATAAAGGGCACTAGCACCTCAAGCTAGCGCGTCTGCCATTCCGCCACCCGGACAAGGTGTCTGTCTCGCGTCCCTCGCGGGCCGTTCCGACGTGGAAAACATTACCAAACATTCCGGGGTCCTCGATCACACCCCCCGACGGCCGGGGATCGCCCTTGGGGAGAACGGCCCGGAGCGGGAGGATGGGAGGCAGTTCGGTACCGATCAGTGGGAGGAAGCAGCGTGAGCGAGTCGAGCGCGGGCAGGACAGTCTCCGGCGAGGACGAGGTGGTCGACCTCTGCCGGGACCTCATCCGGATCGACACCAGCAACTACGGCGACCACTCCGGGCCCGGCGAGCGCAAGGCGGCCGAATGGGTCGCCGAGAAGCTCGCCGAGGTCGGGCTGGAGCCGCAGATCTTCGAATCGCACAAGGGGCGCGCCTCGACGGTCGCGCGGATCGAGGGCGAGGACCCGTCCCGGCCCGCGCTCCTGATCCACGGGCACACCGACGTGGTCCCGGCCAATGCCGCCGACTGGACCTACGACCCCTTCGCGGGCGAGATCGCCGACGGCTGCGTGTGGGGCCGCGGCGCGGTCGACATGAAGGACATGGACGCGATGACGCTGGCCGTCGTACGCGACCGCATGCGCAGCGGGCGCAAGCCCCCGCGGGACATCGTGCTGGCCTTCCTCGCCGACGAGGAGGCGGGCGGCGTCTACGGCGCACGGCACCTCGTGGACAAGCACCCCGGGCTGTTCGAGGGGGTCACGGAGGCGATCGGCGAGGTCGGCGGCTTCTCCTTCACGGTCAACGAGAACCTGCGGCTCTACCTCGTGGAGACGGCCCAGAAGGGCATGCACTGGATGCGGCTCACGGTGGAGGGCACCGCGGGCCACGGCTCCATGACCAACAACGACAACGCGATCACGGAGCTGTGCGAGGCCGTCGGGCGCCTGGGCCGCCACCAGTGGCCGGTGCGCGTCACCAAGACCGTCCGGCACTTCCTGGACGAGCTCTCGGACGCTCTCGGCACCCCGCTCGACCCCGACGACATGGACGCCACGCTCGCCAAGCTCGGCGGCATCGCCAAGATGGTCGGCGCGACGCTGCGCAATTCGGCCGCCCCGACCATGCTCGGCGCCGGCTACAAGGTCAACGTCATCCCCGGCCAGGCCACGGCGCACGTGGACGGCCGCTTCCTGCCGGGCTACGAGGACGAGTTCTTCGCCGACCTCGACCGGATCCTCGGCCCGCGCGTGAAGCGCGAGGACGTGCACGGGGACAGGGCCCTGGAGACGGACTTCGACGGCAGGCTCGTGGACGCCATGCAGGGCGCCCTGCGGGCCGAGGACCCGATCGCGCGCGCGGTCCCGTACATGCTCTCGGGCGGTACGGACGCGAAGTCCTTCGACGACCTCGGCATCCGCTGCTTCGGCTTCGCGCCGCTGCAACTGCCGCCGGAGCTGGACTTCGCCGGGATGTTCCACGGCGTGGACGAGCGGGTTCCGGTCGACGGGCTCAAGTTCGGCGTTCGGGTGCTCGACCGATTCATTGACAACGCCTAACGCCCGGGAATCGCAGAGGTGTGCGCAAACCACTGAGAAGAGTGAATGCGCTCATACGCTCGTAGCCCTGGTGAACCCTCCTCGTTACAGGTGGTGCGGTCCGCGGCTGGGACCGCACTTGCCTACTAGGAGGAACAATGCTCAAGAAGGTTGTCGCTGCTGCGGCTGCCACCGGTGGTCTGGTGCTCGCGGGTGCGGGTCTGGCTGTCGCCGACGCGGGTGCCCAGGGTGCGGCCATCGGCTCCCCCGGTGTCGCGTCCGGCAACGTCATCCAGGTGCCGGTCCACATCCCCGTGAACGTCTGCGGTAACACCGTCAACGTGATCGGCCTGCTGAACCCGGCCTTCGGCAACACCTGCGTCAACGCCTGACGCATCTGAAGTTCTCGGCCCCGGAGCGCATTCCAGCGCTCCGGGGCTGCCGGGCTTTACGGCCCGGCGCTGATCTTTCGGCGTACGAGGCGGGGGAGCCTGTACGGCCAGTGCGTCGACCACACGTACACACCAGGGGACGAAGTACACATGCGACGACAGGTACAGGTCACCACCGGGAAGACCTTGATCACCATGGCGGCCGCGGGGGGTCTGCTCGCGCTCGGCGGGGGCTACGCACACGCGGACTCCGGCGCGTCCGGGCATGCCGCGAACTCGCCCGGACTGCTGTCCGGCAACAACGTCCAGGCGCCCGTGGACACACCGGTGAACGCCTGCGGCAACACGGTCACGGTGGTCGGGGCCCTGAACCCGGCCTTCGGCAACCGCTGTTCCAACACCCAGTCCAAGCCCGCCCACCCGGGCCACCCCGGTAACCCGGGCACGCCGGGCCACCCGGGTCATCCCGGTACACCGGGCCACCCCGGCAATCCGGGCACGCCCGGCCACCCGGACGAGCCGTGCGACGAGGACGGCCCCGGCCACCCCGGCACGCCGGGCCACCCCGGCAACCCGGGTACGCCGGGCCACCCCGGCAACCCGGGTACGCCGGGCCACCCGGGCAATCCGGGCACGCCCGGCAACCCCGGCACGCCTGGAAACCCGGGCACGCCTGGAAACCCGGGCACGCCTGGAAACCCGGGCACGCCCGGTCAGCCGGGAACCCCGGGCAACCCCGGCACTCCGGGCACCCCCGGACAGCCCGGCACGGGCCCCGGCACCGGCACTCCCGGACAGCCCGGTACGGGCCCCGGCACCGGCACTCCCGGACAGCCCGGTACGGGCCCCGGTACGGGCAGCGGCACCGGAACCCCCGCACAGCCCGGCACGGGCAGCGGCCCCGGTCTCGCCGCCACCGGCGCCGGTGACGTCCTCAGCGCCGGCGTACCGCTGGCCGGAGGCATGCTGCTGGCCGGCGCCGTGCTCTACCGCCGGGCGCGCAACGCCGCCTGACGTGGCGTGACGCGGTCCCCGCCCCCGGGGACCGCGTCACCGCGTCACCAGGTCGCGCGGACCTGTCGGATGATCCGGCGGCGCAGTCGCACGCGGCGACTGCCGTCCCGAAGCAGGGTCAGCCGGTCGAGCTCCCAATGCCCGTACTCGGCATGATCGGTCAGCAGGCGGGTCGTTTCCTGGCGAGGAACCCCGCGGGGCACGTACAGGTCGACAAATTCGTATTCCGGCATCGCATCTATTGTGCGGGCAGAGCCCTGCTACGGATAGCGTCTGCACTATGTCTGATGCCGCTCTGCCCACTGTTGCCGAGGTACGCGCCGCCGCCGAGGCGGTCAAGGCCGCGCTCGACCGTCACCTCGCCGCGGTCGAGAGCAGGATCGGGGACGAGGACCCGGCCGTCTACGCGGCGTTCAACGAACTCGCCGCCGCGGCCGAGGAGTACGACGAACTCCTCTACGACCGCTACGACGAGGTCACCCCGTTCGAGATCCCCACGCCCGAGGACGGGGTCCCGTACACGGGTCCCGCCGAGCCCGCCGCCTTCAGCGTGCTCGTCCGCCGCGACTACGCCGTCGTCGAACCGGCCCGGCTGATCGCCCAGGCCGAGCGCGTCGCCGCGCACGACCGGGACGCCGACCTCGACCACGACGGCGGCACCGCCGGTGCGCTGGGCGTGCTGTTCGGGGAGTACGAGCCGGACGAGATCGCCTCCCGCGCCAAGGACTTCGGCCTGGAGGAGGGCGACTCCACCCTCTGGATCGCGGCGTCGGAGGAGATCGCGGAACCGGGGGAGTGGCTGGGCTCGCCCTTCGGGCACACCGATCCGCAGGACGTCCTGCACCGCTTCGACGTCAGCTCCGTCTTCGACGAGGAGGCCGACGAGTTCGACGAGGAGGCGGACGAGGAGCCCGGCGACGAGCGGCGGGACGAGACCGCCGAGCAGGGCCTGACACCCGCCTGAACCACCGCGGCCCCCGTCCCCGGCAACCGCTGGGGGACGGGGGCCGCGGCCCGGCTCACTCCTGCCCGGCCGCCGACTCCCGGGCCGAGTCCGCCAGCGCCCGCAGCAGACCCGCCAGCCGGGTCGTACGGGGCTTCGCCGGCACCTCCGCGACCGCGTGCGGCAGCGCCTGGTCCACGCCGTGCACCACCGAAAGGTGCCGTTCGGCGCGGCCGAACGCCGTGTACACCCAGTCCCGGGACAGCGCCGCGGCCGCGTCCCCGGGCAGTACGACGACCACCGCGGGCCAGCGCGCCCCGACGGCCTGATGCGCCGTCACCGCCCAGCCGTGCCGTACCTGGGCCTCCACCCGCTCCTTCGGTACGGTGATCCGCGCGCCCGCGGCCTCCAGGTGCAGCCCCTGCGCGTCCGCCGACACCACGACGGCCGGCAGCGCGCGCCCGGGTGAGGGGACATGGACCACGCGGTCCCCGGGGTCGAAGCCGCCGAACCGGCCGGGGCCCGGGTTCAGCCGCTCCTTGAGGGCGGCGTTGAGCGCCCGGGTGCCCGCGGAGCCGCCGTGGCCCGGGGTGATCACCTGCACGCTCCCGGCCGGGATCCCGAAGGCGCGCGGCACCGACTCGGCGACCAGCTGCACGGTGCGGTGGACGGCTTCCCCGGCGTCGCGCACCGGGACGATGACGACCTCCTTGCCGGGAGCGTCCACCTGGTTGAGCTCCCCGATCCCGACCCCGGAGACCAGCTCGCCGAGCGGGCCGGGGTCCGGCATGCGGGAGGTCACCCGGGGGCAGGCACCGGCGGCCAGCACATCGGCGAACACCCGTCCCGGCCCGGCGGATCCCAGCACCCCGGGATCGCCCGACAGCACCAGCCGGGCCCCGTCGGGGACCGACTCCACCAGTGCCGCCGCGGTCTCCACGTCCAGCTGCGGGGCGTCCAGGACCACGAGGAGGTCCAGCTCGAACTGCCCGTCGGTGTCCCGCCCGGGCCCCTCGGCCCCGGCGAGCAGACCGGCCACGGTGACGGCCCCGTCGGCGGGGGCGTGGGCGGCCAGGCAGGCGCGCAGGCCGAACTCCCGGGCGGCGGCCAGCAGGGCCCGCGGTTCGGCGCGGGCCGCCTCGCCGCCGGTGTGGGCGACCAGGCCGTGCCCGGCGGCGGTGCGGATCAGCTCGGCGCCCGGCCCGGTGGCGGCCTTCTCCCAGTCCGCCGGGTCCGTGAAGGTGTTGGCCAGCCGGGCCAGGCCGTCGGCCAGGCTCTCCTCGGCCATCGCCGAACCCTCCAGGCCGACGAGGATGCGTACCGGCTGCTCCTCGCCCTCCGCGACGGGCTCGCCCAGCGGCTCGTGGAACACCAGAACCGCGCCGTCCCCCACCGCCGCCTCCAGGGCCTCGGCGGGATCCGGTACGCCGTACTGCGCGAGGGCGGACTCCAGGGTCGGGGCCTCCAGGGCGGTGTGCCCCTTGGCGGCGGCCTGGGCCAGCAGCCAGCCCACCAGGGCCGTCGCCCGTCGCTCGTCCCCGGGACCGGCTTCGGCGCCGAGCAGGGCCCGCGCGAAGCCGTCCGCCTGGGCCGGGCGGACGGCGGGGACGGCCAGCAGCCGCCAGGGGTCCTCGGCGAGCTGCTCGGCGGCGCCCTCGCCGAGGGCCGCGGCTGCGGGCTCCGCGAGGGCCTCGGGGGCCCCGCCGCGAGCCAGTACGGCGCGGACGTCCTGGACGGAGTCGGCGGAGGGCGCGGGCGCCGGGGTGCGCTGCGCCGGGGGAGCCGGGGCCGCCTTGCGCGGCGCGGCCGGCGCCTCGTCGAAGTACACGGCGGGGGGCTTGGCCCCGCTCTCCACGGCCCGTACGGCGGCCAGCAGATCGGCGGCCTTCCCGCTGAGCTTGCCGCCGGCCTCGACGGGCGCCTCGCGCTCCGCCTTGCGGCGGGCGATGCGCTCGCGCTCGACCTTCTGTGCCGCCAGTTCGGCCGCCGCCTCGCTCAGCGCGGGCGCTGCGGCGGCTTCGCCTTCGGCGGTGCCGCTCGCCGCCGCGGGCTCGTCCTCGGCGGCGAGGGCGGGCCCTGCGGGGCCCTCCTCCCCGTCCCTTCCCGAGACCGGGGACTCCGCCCCCGGACCCCCTTCACTGCCGGACGGCTCCCGGGCTTCGCCCGGACCGGCTTCGGCGGCAGCCTCGGGTGCGGTCGTGGGGTCGGCGGGGTCCGTGGTCACAGGGTGCTCCAGTCCTGGTCGGGGTAGCGGTGCACGGGCGCGGAAACGTCGTCCAGCGCCCGGCAGATCTCCTCCGGAAGACTAAGGGCCTCCACCGACAGCGCGGCCGCGAGCTGCTCCGCCGTGCGCGCGCCGACGATCGGGGCGGCCACGCCCGGGCGGTCGCGGACCCAGGCCAGGGCCACCTGGAGCGGGGTCACGGCCAGGCCGTGCGCGGCCGTCGCCACCGCGTCCACGATCCGGCTCGCCGCCTCGTCCAGGTACGGGTCCACGAAGGCCCCGAGCGTCTCGGACGCGGCCCGGGAGTCCGCCGGGATGCCGTCCCGGTACTTGCCCGTCAGGACCCCGCGGCCCAGCGGGGACGAGGGCAGGAGGCCGACGCCCAGGTCCAGCGCGGCCGGCAGCACCTCGCGCTCGACCCCGCGCTGGAGCAGGGAGTACTCCATCTGCGTCGAGGCGAGCCGGGTCCGTACTCCGGGCGCCGCGAGCTGCCAGGTCGCCGCCTTCGCCAGCTGCCAGCCGCAGAAGTCCGCCACCCCCGCGTACCGGGCCCGGCCGCTGCTGACCGCGAGGTCCAGCGCCTGGAGGGTCTCCTCCAGCGGGGTCTGCGCGTCGAAGGCGTGCACCTGCCACAGGTCCACGTGGTCCGTGCCCAGCCGGGCCAGGGAGTCGTCGAGCGCGGCGAGCAGGTGCCCGCGCGAGCCGTCGACGCGCCGCAGCGGGTCGGGCACGCTGCCCGCCTTGGTCGCGATGACCAGGTCCCGGCGCGGCACCAGCCCGCCGATCAGCCGGCCCAGGAGGTACTCCGCCTCCCCGCCCCCGTACACGTCCGCGGTGTCGACGAGGGTGCCGCCCGCTTCCCAGAACGTCTTCAACTGCTCGGCAGCTTCCGCCTCGTCGGGCCCTTCCGCCGAACGGCCCCAGGTCAGCGTGCCGAGGCCGATCCGGGACACGCGCAGTCCGGTGCGGCCGAGATGCCTCTGCTCCATGAGCGCTGAGACTACTGGGGCACTGACGCGGGACACCCGGGCGCGCTACAGTCCACCGCAGACCTACGTTACTGATCGGTAAAGCGCACACCGTAAGGGGACGAACATGCGGCTCGGCATCAATCTCGGCTACTGGGGTGCGGGCATGGACGCCGACAACCTCGCCGTCGCCCAGGAGGCCGACCGGCTCGGCTACGACGTCTGCTGGGCAGCGGAGGCGTACGGATCGGACGCGCCCACCGTGCTCGCCTGGGTCGCCGCCCAGACCGAGCGCATCGACGTGGGCTCCGCCATCCTGCAGATCCCGGCCCGCCAGCCCGCCATGACCGCGATGACGGCCGCCACCCTCGACTCGCTCACCAAGGGCCGCTTCCGCCTGGGCCTCGGCGTCTCGGGGCCGCAGGTCTCCGAGGGCTGGTACGGCGTGAAGTTCGACAAGCCCCTCGCGCGGACCCGCGAGTACGTGGAGATCGTCCGCAAGGCGATGAGCCGCGAGCGCCTGTCCTACGAGGGCGAGCACTGGACCCTGCCGCTGCCCGGCGGCCCGGGCAAGCCGCTCAAGCTGACCGTGCACCCGGAGCGCGAGCACATCCCGCTCTACATCGCCGCCATCGGGCCGAAGAACCTGGAGCAGACCGGCGAGATCGCCGACGGCGCGCTGCTGATCTTCCCGGCGGCCGAGCACCTGGAGGCCACCGCGCTCACCCACATCCGGGCGGGCCGCGAGAAGGCCGGGCTGACGATGGACGGCTTCGACGTCTGCCCGACGGTGCCGCTGGCCCTCGGCGACGACGTGACCGCCCTCGCGGACATGTTCCGCCCGTACACCGCCCTGTACGTCGGGGGGATGGGCAGCCGGAAGCAGAACTTCTACAACCAGCTCGCCCAGCGCATGGGCTACGAGAAGGAAGCCGCCGAGATCCAGGACAAGTACCTGGCGGGCGACAAGGAGGGCGCGGCCGCCGCGATCCCGCACTCGCTGATCGACTCCACCACCCTGCTCGGCCCCGTCGAGCGGATCGCGGACGGAATGCGGGCCTACGCGGAGGCCGGGGTCACCACCCTGACGCTGGCCCCGGCCGGCTTCACCCTCGACGAACGGCTCGCCGCCCTGCGGGCCGGCACCCGGGCCATGGAGATCGCCGGACTCGCCTAGGGGGTGTCCGACGGATGTCCGTGGCGTCGCCACGGACATCCGCCAGACACCCCCTAGTACGCCTGCGGCCGTGGTGGGGGCTCGGGGGGTCTTCCCCGCCACGGCCGACACAGCCAACAACGCGCCGGGCGGTCGCCGGGTTACGCGCCGCCGGCCATCTCCGGGGTTCGGTCATTCGGACGAGCAGCGCGGCCCCTCGGTTGCCCGCTCCGTCGAGCGGCGTTTGACTCGGTGCATGCTCTCTGCCCGCAGTCTGTTCCAGGAGATCGTCGACAACGACGACTCCTTCCAGCTGTTCTGTTCCATCGCCGCCAGCGGGGAGTCCCAGGGCGGCTGGGAGAACGGCCGCATCGCGGCCCTGGTGCCGGCCGGCATGCGCGACCTCGCGCCGAAGATCACCCGGCACGGGGCCGACGAGGACAAGCACGGCCGGATCTTCAACGCGCTGCTGCGCAAGCGCGGCCTGCCACCCGTCCCGGTCCCGCCGGAGACCGACTACACGATGCTGCTGGAGCGGCGCGGCATCGGGCTGGCGCACGAGAAGCTCCGCCGCGACGAGGCCCTGACCGAGGAGGACATCGTCGTCTACCTCGCACACAGCAGGGTCACCGAGCAGCGCGCCGCCGACCAGATGGAAATGCTGGTCAAGCACTTCGGCGACCACCCCGAGGTCGGCAGGGCCATCCGCCTGATCAGCCATGACGAGGACAACCACCTGGCCTACTGCCACGAGGAGTTGCTGCGCCTCGCCCGAGAGGGACACGGCCGCACCATCCACCGGGTGCTGCGCGAGAGCGCCCTCGCCGAGATCGCCGTCTACCGCGACGTCAGCCTCGCCGTCATGGACCACATGGGCCGCCTGCTGGGCTGGTCCGCGCCGAAGGCCGCCGCGCTCGCCGCCGGGATCCGCGGGATGTACGCGTACGAGAGGTTCAGCGGCTGGCACCGCATGATCGACCTGCGCGTGCCGGAGCGGCACGACGCGCTCGGCGGCGCCCCGGCCACCGCGCCCGAGTTCGTCTGACGGAGCCGGCCGGGAGCCCTACAGCCAGCCCCGGCGCTTGAACATCCGGTGCAGGCCCAGGCACAGCACGACCATGAGGACCACCACGGCCGGGTAGCCCCAGGACTGCCTGAGCTCCGGCATGTGGTCGAAGTTCATCCCGTAGATCCCCGCGACCATCGTGGGGACCGCCGCCATCGCCGCCCAGGCCGAGATCTTGCGCATGTCGTCGTTCTGCCGGACGCCCATCTGGGCCAGGTGGGCGGCCAGCGCGTCCGAGAGCAGCCGGTCCAGTCCCTCGATGTACTCGTTCGCCTTCGTCAGGTGGTCGGCGACGTCCCGGAAGAACGGCTGGGAGTGCTCGTGCACGAAGGGCACGGCTCCGGAGGCCAGCCGGTCCATCGGCTGGAGCAGCGGGCTGGTGGCCCGGCGGAACTCCAGGACCTGCCGCTTGAACCCGTAGATCCGGGCGGCGGTGTTCTTGGTGTCCGCGGTGTTGGGCGCGAAGACCTCCGCCTCCAGCTCCTCCAGGTCGGCCTGGAGCTCGGCCGCCACCGCGATGTAGTGGTCCACCACCGCGTCGGAGACCGCGTACAGCACCGCCGTCGGACCGTGCTTGAGCACGTCGGGCTCCTGCTCCAGCCGCCGCCGTACGGCGGCCAGCGCGGCCCCCTCGCCGTGCCGGACGGTGACCACGAAGGAGTCCCCTATGAAGACCATGAGCTCGCCGGTGGTGACCGTGTCGGAGTCGTCGTCGTACATCACCGGCTTGAGGACCACGAAGAGCGAGTCGTCGTACACCTCCAGCTTCGGGCGCTGGTGCGCGGTCAGCGCGTCCTCCACCGCCAGCTGGTGCAGGCCGAACTCCTGGCTGACGTGCTCGAATTCCTTCGCCGTCGGCTCGTGCATGCCGACCCAGAGGAAGGCGTCACCGGACACCCGCGCCTCGTCGAGAGCGTCCGAGAAGTCCTCGGGCGCCTCGGAGCGGCGGCCGTTGCGGTACATCGCGCAGTCCACAATCACGCGGGGCATTCTTCCCTGCCGGCGGCCGGCCCGCACAACGGCACCACCGCATACCCTGGCGCCATGGCCACGCTGATCCTCGTACGACACGGGCGTTCCACCGCCAACACCGCAGGGCTGCTCGCCGGATGGACCCCGGGGGTCGCCCTCGACGAGCGCGGCAACGAGCAGGCCGCGGCGCTGCCCGGCCGGCTCGCCGGGGTGCCGCTCGCGGCCGTCGTCAGCAGCCCGCTGCAACGCTGCCGGGAGACCATGGCCCCGCTGCTGGCCGCCCGCCCGGAGCTCGCGACGCACACCGACGAGCGGATCGGCGAGTGCCACTACGGCGACTGGTCGGGCCGCAAACTCTCCGAGCTCTCCGGAGAGCCCCTGATGAGGATCGTCCAGCAGCACCCGTCGGCCGCGACCTTCCCCGGAGGCGAGTCCATGCGGGCCATGCAGGCGCGCGCCGTGGACTGCGTACGGGACTGGAACGCGCGGGTCGAGGAGGAGCACGGCAGCGACGCCGTCTTCCTGATGTGCTCGCACGGGGACATCATCAAGTCCCTCGTCGCCGACGCCCTGGGCATGCACCTGGACCTCTTCCAGCGCGTCCACGTCGACCCCTGCTCGGTCACCGCCATCCGCTACACGCCGACCCGGCCCTTCCTGCTCCGGCTCGGCGACACCGGGGACTTCGCGTCGTTCGCGCCCCGCGAAGACCCCGCGCCGCCGGACGCCGCCGCGGCCGCCGCCTCGGACAAAGCGACCGAAGACGGCGGGAACGCCGTGGTGGGAGGCGGCGCGGGCGCGGTGTGATCGAACGGCGCAGTAGGGTGGACGGGCCAACACAAGGGCGCAGACCTGCCCCTGCCGCCGAGACTTGGAGACTGGACGTGCCCCGTCAGGTGTTCCTCTACGACCCCCCGGACCGCTTCGTGGCCGGCACGGTCGGTCTGCCGGGACGCCGTACGTTCTTCCTGCAGGCCTCCTCCGGCCCCCGGGTCACCAGCGTCTCCCTGGAGAAGACCCAGGTCGCGGCGCTCGCCGAGCGGATGGACGAGCTGCTGGACGAGGTCGTGCGGCGCACCGGCGGCAGTTCCCCGGTCCCGGCGGTCGCCTCCGCCGAGGCCGCCGACACCGCGCCCCTGGACGTTCCCGTCGAGGAGGAGTTCCGCGTCGGGACCATGGCCCTGGCCTGGGACGGCGAGGAACAGCGCATGATCGTCGAGGCGCAGGCGCTGGTGGAGCTCGACGCGGACTCGGACGAGGACCTCGCCGAGGCGGAGGAGCGGCTGCTCCAGGACGAGGAGAACGGCCCGCCGATGCTGCGGGTCCGCCTCAGCGGCGCCCAGGCCCGGGCCTTCGCCAAGCGGGCCCTGGACGTGGTCAACGCGGGCCGGCCGCCGTGCCCGCTGTGCAGCCTGCCGCTGGACCCCGAGGGGCACGTCTGCCCGCGCCAGAACGGCTACCGGCGCCAGGCGTGAGCGCCACGGGGGGAACGACGGAATGGGAAGCACTGCTCGCCAAGGGCGAGCTGACCGTCCTCGGCCGGATCCGCGAGGCGTCCAACGCGGTACTGCTGTGCAGCGTCGCGTACGGGGGCCTCACCGCGGACTGCGTGTACAAGCCGGTCAAGGGCGAGCGTCCGCTGTGGGACTTCCCCGACGGGAACCTCGCGCAGCGCGAGGTCGCCGCCTATCTGGTCTCCGAGGCCACGGGATGGGGACTGGTCCCGCCGACCGTGCTGCGCGACGGGCCGTACGGCGAGGGCATGGTCCAGCAGTGGATCGAGTCCGCGGGGCCGGGCGGACTGGAGGACGCCGCCGCCGAGCCGGCCGACTCCGCCGAGGCTGATGGGGCCGGCGCCGGCGGCCCCGCCGGGCCCGGGCTGCTCGCGCTCGTGGACGGCGAGGAGGCCGGGGAGGGCTGGAAGCCGATCGCCCTCGCCGAGGTGGGGGAGGGCCGCACCGCCCTCCTCGTGCACGCCGACGACCCCAGACTGCGCCGGCTCGCCGTCCTCGACGCCGTGATCAACAACGGCGACCGCAAGGGCGGCCACCTGCTGCCCGCGCCCGACGGGCGGCTCTACGGCATCGACCACGGGGTGAGCTTCCACGCCGAGGACAAGCTGCGCACCCTGCTGTGGGGCTGGGCGGGAGAGCCGCTGACCGCCGAGGCGACCGCGGTGCTGTCCGATCTGGCGGCCCGGCTGGCCGACGGGGAGCCGCTCGCCACCCGGCTGGCCGAACTGATCACCCCAGTCGAGCTGGCCGCCGTACGGGCCCGTGTGGCCCGGCTGCGGGCCTCCGGAGTGCACCCCCGGCCGTCCGGGCAGTGGCCCGCGATCCCCTGGCCGCCGGTCTGAACCAGACCTGTGCGGCTCGCACAGAACCGGCCAGATGGCAAGAGTGCGGATCCGGCCAAGAGTGCAGGTCCGGTTCGTTTGAAGAACACGCGTCCGGTTACGCTCGACACATGCATGCCTGGCCCGCTTCTGAGGTCCCCGCCCTGCCTGGCAAGGGCCGCGACCTCCAGATCCACGACACCGCGACCCAGGGGACGATCACCCTCGCCCCCGGTCCCGTCGCCCGTATCTACGTCTGTGGGATCACCCCCTACGACGCGACCCACATCGGTCACGCGGCGACCTACAACGCGTTCGACCTCGTGCAGCGCGTGTGGCTCGACACCAAGCGGCAGGTCATTTACGTCCAGAACGTCACGGACGTGGACGATCCACTGCTGGAGCGTGCGCTGCGCGACAACGAGGACTGGACCGAGCTCGCCGAACGCGAGACGGCCCTCTTCCGCGAGGACATGACGGCCCTGCGGATGCTGCCGCCGCAGCACTACATCGGAGCCGTAGAGGCCATACCGGGCATCGTGCCCCTGGTCGAGCGGCTGCGGGACGCGGGCGCGGCGTACGAGCTCGACGGCGACGTCTACTTCTCGGTGGAGTCCGACCCCGACTTCGGCAAGGTCTCGAACCTGGACGCCGAAGCCATGCGCCTCCTGTCCGCCGAGCGGGGCGGCGACCCCGAGCGCCCGGGCAAGAAGAACCCGCTCGACCCGATGCTGTGGATGGCCGCGCGCGAGGGCGAGCCGAGCTGGGACGGCGGCTCGCTGGGCCGCGGCCGGCCCGGCTGGCACATCGAGTGCGTCGCCATCGCCCTGGACCACCTCGGGATGACCTTCGACATCCAGGGCGGCGGCTCGGACCTGGCGTTCCCGCACCACGAGATGGGCGCCTCGCACGCGCAGGTCCTGACGGGCGAGTTCCCGATGGCCAAGGCGTACGTGCACGCGGGCATGGTCGCGCTGCACGGCCAGAAGATGTCGAAGTCCAAGGGCAACCTGGTCTTCGTGTCCGCGCTGCGTCGCGCCGGCGTCGACCCGGCGGCGATCCGCCTCGCCCTGCTGTCGCACCACTACCGCGCCGACTGGGAGTGGACGGACGCCGTCCTCACCGAGGCCGAGGCGCGCCTGGAGCGGTGGCGCGCGGCCGTGTCCCGCCCGGACGGCATCCCGGCCGACGCCCTGGTCGAGGAGGTCCGCGAGGCCCTCGCCAACGACCTGGACGCCCCGGCCGCGCTGGCGGCCGTCGACCGCTGGGTCGAGCTCCAGATCGCCACGGACGGCGACGACGAGTCCGCCCCCGGCCTGGTCTCCCGCACGGTCGACGCGCTGCTGGGCGTGGCGCTGTAACACCGACCGGCGCAGCAACGGCGAAGCGCCCCCGGCATGATGCCGGGGGCGCTTCGCCGTTCACCGCCGTGGTGCGGACGGCCTATGTCGCGGGGGTGTCCCCGGTCTCACCCGTCTCACCGGTGTGCCCGGTCTCCCCGGTGCCTTCCGGCGGGCTGCCGGGCTCCGACGGGCTCTCCGCCTCCGCCTGGCCCTCGGCCTCCGCGGGGCCGGCCGCCTCGGCCCTGCCGTTCGCGTCCGCCGTGTCCTCCGGCTTCGGCTTCGGCTGGGTGCGGCCGCCGCCGGACAGGTCGCGGAAGAACGAGCCCGTGTCGGTGGCCGTCTCCGGACCCGCGGACGGGTCGCGACGGCGCAGGTAGCGCTCGAACTCCCGCGCGATGGCGTCGCCCGAGGCCTCGGGGAGGTCCGCCGTGTCGCGCGCCTCCTCCAGCGTCTGGACGTACTCCGCCACCTCGCTGTCCTCGGCGGCCAGTTGGTCGACGCCGAGCTGCCAGGCCCGCGCGTCCTCCGGGAGTTCGCCCAGCGGGATCCGGATGTCGATCAGATCCTCCAGCCGGTTCAGCAGCGCCAGCGTCGCCTTCGGGTTCGGCGGCTGCGACACGTAGTGCGGCACCGCCGCCCACAGCGACACCGCGGGCACCCCCGCGTGCGTGCACGCCTCCTGGAGGACCCCCACGATGCCCGTGGGGCCCTCGTACTTCGTCTCCTCCAGGTCCATCGTCCGCGCCAGGTCCGCGTCCGAGGTGACCCCGCTCACCGGCACCGGCCGCGTGTGCGGGGTGTCACCGAGCAGCGCGCCCAGGATGACCACCATCTCCACGCCCAGTTCGTGCGCGAAGCCGAGGATCTCGTTGCAGAACGACCGCCACCGCATGGACGGTTCGATCCCGCGGACCAGCACCAGGTCCCGGGGCTTGGCACCGCCGATCCGGACCACCGACAGCCGCGTCGTCGGCCACGTGATCTTCCGTACCCCGTTGTCCAGCCACACCGTCGGCCGGTTGACCTGGAAGTCGTAGTAGTCCTCGGCGTCCAGAGCCGCGAAGACCTCGCCCTTCCACTCCCGGTCCAGGTGCGCGACCGCACCGGAGGCCGCGTCACCCGCGTCGTTCCAGCCCTCGAACGCGGCCACCATGACCGGGTCGATCAGCTCGGGCACGCCCTCAAGCTCGATCACCCAGGTCTCCTTCCGAAGTTCCCTTGTGTACGTGGGCCAGCCTAAGCCTTGATGCGACGCCAACCACAGCCCACGACAGAGGGGCGGTTCCCCTCGGAACCGCCCCTCTGCCCACCTGCCGGTGCGGCTATGCCTTGCGGGCCAGCATCTCCTCGACCCGGCCGCGGACCTCGTCGCTGTCCAGGCCGCGGATCGTCACCGTCGTACGGCGGCGCAGCACGTCGTCGGCCGTCTCGGCCCACTCGTTGTCCCGGGCGTAGGCGACCTGCGCCCAGATCTCCGGACCGTCCGGGTGGATGCGCTCGGCCAGCGCCGGGTCCTCGTTCGCGATGCGCGCGATGTCGAAGGCCAGCGAGCCGTAGTGGGACGCCAGGTGGCGGGCGGTCAGCGGGTCCATCCGCGTACCCGGCTCACGGTCCACCAGCAGCCGGTGCGCGACCGCGTTCGGGTTGGCGACACCGGGCAGCGGGATCCGGCGTACGAGCGACTTCGCCGGCTCCATGTCATCGGTCAGCGGGCTGCCCGGGAGCTTGGCCAGCTTGTCCATGACCACGCGGCCGATGTGACGGTACGTCGTCCACTTGCCGCCGGCCACGGACAGCATGCCGCCCGCGCCCTCGGAGACGACCGTCTCGCGCTTGGCCTTCTCGACGCCGCCGGGGCCGCCGGGCAGCACCCGCAGGCCCGCGAAGGCGTACGTCATCAGGGAGCGGTCGAGGTCGGCGTCCTTCACCGAGAAGGCCGCCTCGTCCAGGATCTGCTGGATGTCGGACTCGGTGGCGCGCACGTCGCCCGGGTCGCCCTCGTACACCTCGTCGGTGGTGCCGAGCAGCAGCTGGTCCTCCCAGGGGAGGGCGAAGGTGATGCGGTACTTGTCGATCGGGGTGGCCATGGCGGCCTTCCAGGGCGACTTGCGCTTCATCACGATGTGCGCGCCCTTGGAGAGGCGGATCGACGGCATGGAGTGCTTGTCCTCCATGCGCCGCAGGTGGTCCACCCACGGGCCGGTGGCGTTGAGCACCACGCGTGCGTCCACTCCGAACTCGGTGCCGTCGAGACGGTCCTTGAGCTCGGCGCCCGAGACCCGGCCGCGCGTCATGCGCAGCCCGGTGACCTCGGCGTGGTTGAGGACGACCGCGCCCGACTCGACGGCCGCGCGGACCGTCATGACGGCGACGCGGGAGTCGTTCATCTGGTGGTCGTAGTAGACCGCGACGGCCTTGAGGTTGTCCGTCTTCAGGCCCGGGTTGTCGGCGGCGGCACGGGCGGGCGATATGACCTTGCCCATGCCGTCGCCGAAGGCGGAGAGCGCCGAGTACGCGAAGACGCCCGCGCCCAGCTTCGCGGCGCCGACCGGCCCGCCCTTGTACACGGGGAGGTAGAAGGTGAGCGGGTTGACCAGGTGCGGGGCCACGTCCTTGGCCAGCACCCGGCGCTCGTGGTGGTTCTCGGCGACCAGCTTGACCGCGCCGGTCTGCAGGTAGCGCAGGCCGCCGTGGACGAGCTTGGAGGAGGCCGAGGAGGTGGCGCCGGCGAAGTCGCCGGCGTCCACCATGGCGACCCGCAGACCCGACTGCGCGGCGTGCCAGGCCACCGAGGTGCCCAGGATTCCACCGCCGATGACCAGCAGGTCGTACGTGGCCTTGGCCAGCTGCTCACGGGTCTCGGCGCGGCTCGCGTTCGAACCGGCGGTCGGGTGCGTACCCAGTGCGGGAACGCTCTGCAGGCTGCTCATATCCCTTGACTCCTACTTACTCGTCGATTGCGCCGGCCGTGCGGTCAGCTGGCGTCTTCGTCGTCGACCCAGCCCATCGACCGCTCCACGGCCTTGAGCCAGCTCTTGTACTCGCGCTCCCGCTGCTCGGCGGGCATCCGCGGGGTCCACTCCGCCGCGCGGCGCCAGTTGGCGCGCAGGGCGTCGGTGTCGGGCCAGAAGCCGACGGCCAGGCCGGCGGCGTAGGCGGCGCCGAGGCAGGTGGTCTCGGCGACCATCGGGCGCACCACGGGGGCGTCCAGGAAGTCCGAGAGCGTCTGCATCAGCAGGTTGTTGGAGGTCATGCCGCCGTCGACCTTCAGGGCCGCGAGCTCGACGCCCGAGTCCTTGGTCATGGCGTCGGTGATCTCGCGGGTCTGCCAGGCGGTGGCCTCCAGGACGGCACGGGCGATGTGCGCCTTGGTGACGTACCGGGTGAGGCCGGTGATCACACCGCGGGCGTCGGAGCGCCAGTACGGGGCGAACAGGCCGGAGAAGGCCGGCACGAAGTACGCGCCGCCGTTGTCCTCGACGGAGGAGGCGAGGGTCTCGATCTCGGCCGCGGACTTGATCAGGCCCATCTGGTCGCGCATCCACTGGACGAGCGAGCCGGTGACGGCGATGGAGCCCTCCAGCGCGTAGACCGGCTTCTGCTCGCCGATCTGGTAGCCGACCGTGGTCAGCAGGCCGCTGTAGGAGTTGATGATCTTGTCGCCGGTGTTCATCAGCATGAACGTGCCGGTGCCGTACGTGGACTTCGCCTCGCCCTCGGCGAAACAGGTCTGGCCGAACAGCGCGGCCTGCTGGTCACCGAGCGCCGAGGCGACCGGGACGCCGGCGAGGACGCCGTCCTTGACGTGGCCGTAGACCTCGGCGGAGGACTTGATCTCCGGGAGGACGTTGAGCGGCACGTCCATGGACTCGGCGATCTTCTCGTCCCAGGCCAGGGTGTGCAGGTTCATCAGCATGGTGCGCGAGGCGTTGGTGACGTCGGTGACGTGCACACCGCCCTGGGCGCCGCCGGTGAGGTTCCAGATGACCCAGGAGTCCATGGTGCCGAAGAGGATGTCGCCCGCCTCGGCGCGCTCGCGCAGGCCCTCGACGTTGTCGAGCAGCCAGCGGACCTTGGGGCCGGCGAAGTAGCTCGCCAGCGGCAGGCCGGTCTCGCGGCGGAAGCGGTCCTGGCCGACGTTGCGGCCGAGCTCCTTGCACAGGGCGTCGGTGCGGGTGTCCTGCCAGACCAGCGCGTTGTGCACCGGCTCGCCGGTGTTCTTGTCCCACAGGACGGTGGTCTCGCGCTGGTTGGTGATGCCGACGGCCTTGACGTCCGCGGCGGTGATCTCGGCCTTGGCGATGGCGCTGGCGACGACCTCCTGGACGTTGGTCCAGATCTCGGCGGCGTCGTGCTCCACCCAGCCCGGCTTCGGGAAGATCTGCTCGTGCTCCTTCTGGTCGACGGCGACGATGCGGCCGTCGCGGTCGAAGACGATGCAGCGGGAGGAGGTGGTGCCCTGGTCGATCGCGGCGATGAAGGGGCCGGTGCTGCTGGTCATGATGGCTGCTCCTGGCAGATCTCTAGGTAGGCAGATTCAGGTGCGGTGCAGATCTTGCGATCGTGCCGATGCTGATCAGGCGAACGCGATGTTGTACAGACCGCCGGCGGCGGCGGCACCGACGAGCGGGCCGACCACCGGGATCCAGGAGTATCCCCAGTCCGAGCCGCCCTTGTTGGGCAGCGGCAGCAGGGCGTGCACGATGCGCGGACCGAGGTCGCGCACCGGGTTGATGGCGTAGCCGGTCGGGCCGCCGAGGGAGAGGCCGATGCCGACGACGACGAACGAGGTGATCAGGACGCCGATGACGCCGAGGCCCTTGCCGTCGGCCTGGAGCCCCTGGGTGAGGATGGCCAGGACCAGGACCGCGGTGCCGATGATCTCGGTGGCGAGGTTCTGGACGACATTGCGGATCTCGGGGCCGGTCGAGAAGACGCCGAGCACCGGACCGGCCACGTCGTGCGGGTGCGGGTCCTCAGGACCGAGCTTCGCGTCGCGGATGTGCTCCGGGTCCGCCAGGTGCACGCGGAACTGTCCGTAGTAGGTGACCCACATCAGGACCGCGCCGAGCATCGCGCCCAGCAGCTGGCCGGCGAAGTAGACCGGCACGTCGTTCCACTCGCCGGTCTTGACGGCGAGGCCGACGGTGACCGCCGGGTTGAGGTGCGCGCCGGAGAGCGGCGCGGAGACGTACGCGGCGATCAGGACGGCGAAACCCCAGCCGAACGTGATGGCAAGCCAACCCGCGTTGCGGGCCTTGGAGCTCTTGAGCGTCACGGCGGCGCAGACGCCACCGCCGAGCAGGGTGAGCAGGGCGGTACCGATGGTCTCGCCGATGAAGATGTCGGAGGTGGACACCCGCGACTCCTTTGTCGTTCAGGGGGTGAGCGGTCACCGGTCCCGTCCGGCGGTCCGCGCACTCGGTGAGTGCTGCACCGGTCCTTGGCCTTGCCACACCCTAGCGCGTATTGCCGGTAGGTGTTCGACAATGCCGACCGATGAACGGCAGTTTTCCGCTGAAGTGAAGAACGCGTCAAGAGTCGGCCAGGCCAAAGTGTCGGATCGTTACCACTAGGTACGATCGAACAAATCAGGCCATCGGATGGCCGAGTTATGGCGAAAAGAGGGCAGAAAGCGGCCAGGGAGTGGCCGAGAAGGCCCTACAGGGGGCTAGAACCGGCCCGCGCCGAGGTCGCGTGAAACAGCGCGCGCACAGTCCCGCACGGACGCCACGAGGGCCGCACGCGGCTCCCCGCCCTCCGTGCAGACCCGCTCCACGGCGCCCGCGACCGCCACGGCCCCGACGGGCATCCGGCGCCGGTCGTGGATGGGCGCGGCCACCGAGGCGATGCCGTCCCAGGTCTCCTCGACGTCCGACGCCCAGCCGCGGGCCCGCGTCAGGTCCAGGACCTCCTCGAAGCCCGCCGGGTCGGTGACCGTGCGCGGCGTGAACGCCTCGCGCTCCGCCTCCACGGCCTCGGTGTGCGCGACCGGGTCGTACGCCGACAGGACCTTGCCCAGCGCGGTGGAGTGCAGCGGCTGCATCGCCCCCACCTCCAGCACCTGGCGGCTGTCGTCGGGCCGGAAGACGTGGTGCATGATCAGCACCCCGCTCTTGTGCAGGACCCCCACGTACACGCTCTCGCCGCTCGCGCGCGCGAGGTCGTCCGTCCACACCAGGGCCCGGGCGCGCAGCTCGTGCACGTCCAGGTAGCTGTTGCCCAGGCGCAGCAGTTCCGCGCCGAGCTGGTAGCGCCCGGAGGCCGGGTCCTGCTCGACGAAGCCCTCGGCCTGCAGGGTGCGCAGGATCCCGTGGGCGGTGCCCTTGGCCAGGCCCAGGGACGACGCCACGTCCGACAGTCCCAGCCGGCGCTCGCCGCCCGCCAGGAGCCGCAGCATCGCAGCGGCTCGTTCGAGCGACTGGATGTTCCGTGCCATCGTTCAGCCTCCTGCTGACGTAGTTCGACAATGCTGAACAGTATCGGTCGATGTCGACCCCGCGCACTGGGGGAGAAGTGTTCGAGCCGGTGGTGGGCGCGACAGGTCCCCGACACTTCCCGGACACTCCCGCGCACAGAATGCAGTCCGCCACGTGGGACGCCCCCACCGGGGTTGCCGGAGCGCGGTTACGCTGACCGCGTGCACCCTTGACACAGAGGGGGTGCAAAGCCGACAGCCGTCGCATCCCAGGGAGCACAACCATGGCCTCGTTGCCGAACCCGTCCGCCGACACCCAGACCCGGGCAGACGCCCTCCGAGAGGCACTGGCCACCCGCGTGGTGGTCGCCGACGGAGCCATGGGGACGATGCTCCAGGCGCAGGACCCGACGATGGAGGACTTCCAGCAGCTCGAAGGCTGCAACGAGGTCCTCAACGTCACCCGCCCCGACATCGTGCGCTCCGTCCACGAGGCGTACTACTCGGTGGGCGTGGACTGTGTCGAGACCAACACCTTCGGCGCGAACTTCGCGGCACTCGCCGAGTACGACATCGCCGAACGCAACTTCGAGCTCTCGGAGGCCGGCGCCCGCATCGCCCGCGAGGTCGCCGACGAGTTCACCGCCTCCACCGGACAGCAGCGCTGGGTCCTCGGCTCGATCGGCCCCGGCACCAAGCTGCCGACCCTCGGCCACATCACCTACGCCCAGATCCGCGACGCCTACCAGATCAACGCCGAGGGCCTGCTCTCCGGCGGCGCCGACGCGCTGCTCGTCGAGACCACCCAGGACCTTCTGCAGACCAAGTCCTCCATCATCGGCGCCCGCCGCGCCATGGAGCGGCTCGGCGTCTCCGTCCCGCTGATCTGCTCCGTCACCGTCGAGACCACCGGCACCATGCTGCTGGGCTCCGAGATCGGCGCGGCCCTGACGGCCCTGGAGCCGCTCGGCATCGACATGATCGGCCTGAACTGCGCGACCGGCCCCGCCGAGATGAGCGAGCACCTGCGCTACCTCGCGCGCAACTCCCGCATCCCGCTCTCCTGCATGCCCAACGCCGGCCTGCCCGTCCTCACCAAGGACGGCGCGCACTACCCGCTGAGCGCCCCCGAGCTCGCCGACGCCCAGGAGACCTTCGTCCGCGAATACGGGCTCTCCCTCGTCGGCGGCTGCTGCGGCACCACCCCCGAGCACCTGCGCCAGGTCGTGGAGCGGGTCCGCGGCACGGCCGTCACCGAGCGCACCCCGCAGCCCGAGCCCGGCGCCGCCTCGCTCTACCAGACCGTGCCGTTCCGCCAGGACACCTCGTACATGGCGATCGGCGAGCGCACGAACGCCAACGGCTCGAAGAAGTTCCGCGAGGCCATGCTGGAGGCCCGCTGGGACGACTGCGTGGAGATGGCGCGCGACCAGATCCGCGAGGGCGCGCACATGCTCGACCTCTGCGTGGACTACGTCGGCCGCGACGGCGTCGCCGACATGCAGGAGCTCGCCGGCCGCTTCGCCACCGCCTCGACCCTGCCGATCGTCCTGGACTCCACCGAGGTTCCCGTCCTCCAGGCCGGCCTGGAGAAGCTCGGCGGCCGCGCCGTCATCAACTCCGTCAACTACGAGGACGGCGACGGCCCCGACTCCCGCTTCGCCAAGGTCACCCGGCTGGCGCAGGAGCACGGCGCCGCGCTCATCGCGCTGACCATCGACGAGGAGGGCCAGGCCCGTACCGTCGAGCACAAGGTCGCCATCGCCGAACGCCTCATCGAGGACCTGACGGCCAACTGGGGGATCCGCGAGTCGGACATCCTCATCGACACCCTGACCTTCACCATCTGCACCGGCCAGGAGGAGTCCCGCAAGGACGGCATCGCCACGATCGAGTCGATCCGCGAGCTCAAGCGCCGCCACCCCGACGTCCAGACCACGCTGGGCCTGTCGAACATCTCCTTCGGCCTCAACCCGGCCGCCCGCGTCCTTTTGAACTCCGTCTTCCTCGACGAGTGCGTCAAGGCCGGCCTGGACTCCGCCATCGTCCACGCCTCCAAGATCCTGCCGATCGCCCGGTTCGACGACGAGCAGGTCGGCACCGCCCTGGACCTCATCTACGACAGGCGGGCCGAGGGCTACGACCCGCTCCAGAAGCTGATGGCGCTGTTCGAGGGCGTCAACACCAAGTCGCTGAAGGCCGGCCGCGCCGAGGAGCTCCTCGCCCTGCCGCTGGACGAGCGCCTCCAGCGCCGCATCATCGACGGCGAGAAGAACGGCCTGGACGCCGACCTCGACGAGGCCCTGCAGACCCGCCCCGCCCTCGACATCGTCAACGACACCCTCCTGGAGGGCATGAAGGTCGTCGGCGAGCTCTTCGGCTCCGGCCAGATGCAGCTGCCCTTCGTCCTGCAGTCCGCCGAGGTCATGAAGACCGCCGTCGCCTTCCTCGAACCCCACATGGAGAAGACGGACGACGAGGGTAAAGGCACGATCGTGCTGGCCACCGTCCGCGGCGACGTCCACGACATCGGCAAGAACCTCGTCGACATCATCCTGACCAACAACGGCTACAACGTCGTCAACATCGGCATCAAGCAGCCGGTCTCCGCGATCCTCGAAGCCGCCCAGGAACACAAGGCCGACGTCATCGGCATGTCGGGCCTCCTCGTGAAGTCCACCGTGATCATGAAGGAGAACCTCCAGGAGCTGAACCAGCGCAAGCTGGCCGCCGACTACCCGGTGATCCTCGGCGGCGCGGCCCTCACCCGCGCCTACGTCGAGCAGGACCTGCACGAGATCTACGAGGGCGAGGTCCGCTACGCCCGCGATGCCTTCGAGGGCCTGCGCCTGATGGACGCCCTCATCGCCGTCAAGCGCGGCGTCCCCGGAGCCGCCCTGCCCGAGCTCAAGCAGCGCCGCGTGGCCAAGCGGGACACCCCCCTCCAGGTGGAGGAGCCCGAGGAGTCCGGCGGCCGCTCCGACGTCCCCTTCGACAACCCCGTCCCCACCCCGCCGTTCTGGGGCACCCGCGTCGTCAAGGGCATCCCGCTCAAGGACTACGCCTCCTGGCTCGACGAGGGCGCCCTGTTCAAGGGGCAGTGGGGCCTCAAGCAGGCCCGCGCGGGCGGCGCGACGTACGAGGAGCTCGTCGAGACCGAGGGCCGTCCGCGGCTGCGCGGCCTCCTGGACAAGCTGCACACCGAGAACCTGCTGGAAGCCGCCGTCGTCTACGGGTACTTCCCCTGCGTCGCCAAGGGCGAGGACCTGATCATCCTCGACGAACAGGGCAACGAGCGGACCCGCTTCACCTTCCCGCGCCAGCGCCGCGGCCGCCGCCTGTGCCTCGCGGACTTCTTCCGCCCGGAGGAGTCCGGCGAGACCGACGTCGTCGGCCTCCAGGTCGTCACCGTCGGATCGAAGATCGGCGAGGCCACGGCCAAGCTCTTCGAGTCCGACTCCTACCGCGAGTACCTGGAGCTGCACGGACTGTCCGTCCAGCTCGCCGAGGCCATGGCCGAGTACTGGCACGCCCGGGTCCGCGCGGAACTGGGATTCGGCGGCGAGGACCCGGCCAAGGTCGAGGACATGTTCGACCTCAAGTACCGCGGCGCCCGCTTCTCGCTCGGCTACGGCGCCTGCCCCGACCTGGAGGACCGCGCCAAGATCGCCGACCTCCTCCAGCCGGAGCGGATCGGGGTCCACCTGTCGGAGGAGTTCCAGCTCCACCCCGAGCAGTCCACCGACGCCATTGTGATTCACCACCCCGACGCGAAGTATTTCAACGCACGCTGACGCGGGCCGACGTACACTTGTCGGTCCCATACAGGCCGGTCGCCTGTTCCTCCGGGCTCGCCCCGCAGGAAGAGGTGACCGGCCTTCTCGTCCCCCGAGAGGTGTGCCGAATGACCAGCACCGTCCCCGCCCCCGTCGCCCGCACGGCCGACGGGCACGCCCTGCAGGCGGTGCTGCTCGACATGGACGGCACCCTCGTCGACACCGAGGGATTCTGGTGGGAGATCGAGGCGGAGATCTTCCACGAGCTGGGCCACCGGCTCGACGAGTCCTGGCGCGACATCGTCGTCGGCGGCCCCATGAGTCGCAGCGCGGCCTTCCTGATCGAGTCCACCGGCGCCTCCATCGGCCTCGCCGAGCTCAGCGTGCTGCTCAACGAGCGCTTCGAGGCGCGCATCGCCGACCGCGTCCCGCTCATGCCCGGCGCCGAGCGGCTGCTGAGCGAGCTGGCCCGGCACAACGTGCCCACCGCCCTGGTCTCCGCCTCGCACCGCCGCGTCATCGACCAGGTCCTGCTCACCCTCGGCCGCGACCGCTTCACGATGACGGTCGCCGGCGACGAGGTCGCCCGTACCAAGCCGCACCCCGACCCGTACCTGCTCGCCGCGAGCACCCTGGGCGCGCACCCCTCGCGCTGCGCCGTCATCGAGGACACCGCCACCGGCGTGGCCGCCGCCGAGGCCGCCGGCTGCCGGGTCGTCGCGGTCCCCTCGGTCGGCCGGATCGAGGCCGCCCCGGGCCGTACCGTCGTGCGCTCGCTGGAGGAAGTCGACCTGCCGTTCCTGCGCTCCCTCATCACTCCGATGAACTGAACGCACACGCTCAGTGCCGAACGGAACGCCCGTGGGTCCAAGGTCCCGCGGGAAGATGTTCCGTATAGGGCCCCGGAGGCTGAAATTCCATCCCTTCCGTGGCAGTTGCCCCAGGTGACCTTCGTCACCCGCGGGGCCACCGCCGGACGGGCCCGGAGGCCGCCGGGGCTTCCCTTGTGTCCGGATTGATCAGCACCTGACCGAATCTGTGAACGCCCCCGCGCGAACAGCCCGTCCGCTCCCGTCACAGTGCGATTACGCCCCAAGTCCTGCCAGTTCCAGCCATCCCGTCCAGGGCCACTAATGTCGAACCGGGCACCGCGCCGCACCTCAGCCGTTCCGGACACACACCCCTGTTCCGGAATCGCGTGGACCGATCGTCACAACACCGGCCCGATCGTTCCGCCCTGAACGGGCGACCGCCGCGAAGTGCCCTTCACACCGCTTTGAGCAAGTGCCGGTATAGGGAGTACTTCCAGCATGAACCGCAAGACCCTGGTGCTGACGGCCGCGGCCGGACTGCTCACCCCCGTGCTGACCGCATGCGGCAGCACGAGCGGCGGAGGAGCAGGATCCGGAGCGATCGTCGTCGGAACCACCGACCGGTTCGAGGCCGCCGACTACGCCCCCGCCCCGTTCGACCCCGCCTACGCCTACGACGCCGGCGCCTGGAACGTACTGCGCCAGACCGTCCAGACGCTGATGCACACCCCGCGCGGCGGCGGTCAGCCCGTCCCCGAAGCAGCCTCCGACTGCCGTTTCACCGACACCGGCAACGAGAGCTACCGCTGCACCCTGCGCCCCGGACTCAAGTTCGCCTCCGGCGACCCCCTCACCGCCCAGGACGTCAAGTTCTCCCTGGAGCGAGTCCTCGCCATCAAGGACGAGAACGGCCCCTCCTCGCTGCTCTCCACCCTCGACACCATCGAGACCAAGAGCGCCGACACCATCGTCTTCCACCTGAAGACCCCGGACGCGACCTTCCCCTACAAGCTCTCCACCCCGGCCGCCGGCATCGTCAGCGCCAAGAACTACGACGCCAAGAAGCTCCGCGAGGGCTTCGCCGTGGACGGCTCAGGCCCGTACACGATGAAGGCCGAGGTCAAGGGCAACCAGCTGGTCCGCGCCGTCTTCAGCAAGAACCCCAACTACAAGGGCGACATCAAGCTCCAGAACGACAAGGCGGAGCTGCGCACCTTCGCCGACTCCGACGCCATGAGCAAGGCGCTCACCTCGGGATCCATCCAGATGGTCTCCCGCACCCTGTCGCCCGCCCAGATCACCGAGCTCTCCGCCAAGCCCCCCAAGGGCGTCAAGCTCGTCCCCCTGCCCGGCCTGGAGATCCGCTACCTCGGCTTCAACACCGACGCCCCGGTCGTCAAGGACAAGGCCGTACGCCAGGCCCTCGCCGCGGCAGTCGACCGTAACGCCCTCATCTCCAAGGTCTACGGCAAGTCGGCCCAGCCCCTCTACTCGCTGGTCCCCACCACCGTGACCGGCCACGTCAACTCCTTCTTCAACAAGTACGGCGAGGCCAACACCGCCAAGGCCGCCGACCTGCTGAAGGCAGCCGGGATCAAGACCCCCGTCAAGCTGACGCTCAACTACACCAGCGACCACTACGGCGACGGCACCGCGGCCGAGTTCGAGGCCCTCAAGGCCCAGCTCAACTCCACCCAGCTCTTCGACATCACCGTCCAGGGCAACGAGTGGGGCGACTTCCGGCCCGCGCAGAAGAAGGGCGACTACGCCGCCTACGGGCTCGGCTGGTTCCCCGACTACCCCGACGCCGACAACTTCCTCGCCCCGTTCCTGGAGCAGGACAACTTCCTGGGCACGCCGTACGCCAACGCCGCGGTGCGCACCAAGCTCATCCCCGAATCCCGGCGCGCCGTCGACCGCAACGTCGCCGTCCCCGCGATCACGGAGATGCAGGACATCGTCGCCGACGACGTACCCGTCCTGCCCCTGTGGCAGGGCAAGCAGTACGTCGCCGCACGCGACGGGATCACCGGAGTGGAGTGGTCGGTCAACGCCATCTCCGACCTCCAGCTGTGGGAACTCGGCCGGGGCGTCAGCGGCTGAGAACGGCAAGGACCGGCAGCGGGATCCGCAGGCCGGAGCAACGAAACAGTTCGACTGTGAAGGACGTTCGCGTGATGAGACGTAACCAGTGGTTGGCGGCCCCGCTCGGCGCTGCCACCGCCGCCGCGCTGCTCAGCGGTTGCGGTTCGACGGAGGGCTCCGCCGGTGGCGGCAAGGGCGTCGTCATGGGCATATCCGACAAGGTGAAGGCCACCGACCCGGCCTCGGGCTACGACCCGGGCTCCTGGCTGCTCTTCAACAACGTCTTCCAGTCGCTGCTCAGCTTCCCCAAGGGCGGCACCACGCCCGAGCCCGACGCCGCGCAGTCCTGCGCCTTCGAGGGCGGCGACAGCAAGCTCTACAAGTGCACCCTGCGCGGCGGCCTGAAGTTCAGCAACGGCCACAGCCTCACCTCGAAGGACGTCAAGTACTCCTTCGAGCGCACGCTCAAGATCAACGACGAGAACGGCCCGGCCGTCATGCTCTCGTCGATCGCCGGCATCGACGCCCCGGATGACAAGACCGTCGTCTTCCGCCTCAAGACGTCCGACGCGACCTTCCCCAGCAAGATCGCCTCGGGCGCGGGCTCCATCGTCGACCACGCCGAATACCCGGCGGACAAGCTCCGCACCGACGGCAAGGCGGTCGGCTCCGGCGTCTACAAGCTGGACTCCATCAACGACAAGAGCGCGGCCTTCTCGGTCAACGACTCCTACAGCGGCAAGGCCAAGGCCAAGAACAGCGGCGTGACGCTGAAGTTCTTCAACGGCGACCAGGCCGCCCTCAAGACGGTCCTGGAGAGAGGCGACGTCGACTTCGCCTTCCGCGGCCTGGCCGCCAAGGACATCGCCGCCCTCGCCGCGACCAAGACCGGCGACCAGAAGGTCGACGTCGTCCAGGGCACGGGCGCCGAAGTCGAGCACATGGTCTTCAACGTCAACGACCCCGTCGTCGGCAAGCTCCCCGTCCGCAAGGCCATCGCGTACCTCGTGGACCGCGAGGCCCTCGTCAAGGACGTCTACGCCGGCACCGCCGCCCCGCTCTACTCGATCGTCCCGGCCGGCATCGCCGGACACACCACCCCCTTCTTCGACCGGTACGGCGGCACCCCGCAGCCGGAGAAGGCCAAGACCGTCCTGCGGGCCGCGGGCATCAACAACAAGGTCAAGGTGACCCTGTACTCCACGCCGTCCCGCTACGGCCCCTCCACCGACCAGCAGTTCCAGGTCATCGCCAAGCAGCTCAACGACAGCGGCCTCTTCGAGGCCGACATGAAGTCCGTCGAGTTCGAGCAGTACGAGAAGGACATCCAGGACGGCAAGTACGGCATCTACGTGAAGGGCTGGGTGCCCGACTACCCGGACGCCGACAACTTCACGCAGCCGTTCTTCGGCCCGGACAACGTGCTGCACAACAACTACGACAACAAGGAGATCACCGGGACGATCATCCCGTCGACCTCCGCCAAGTCCGACCGCACCTCGGCCAACATGGACTACAACCGCCTCCAGGACATCGTCGCCGACGAGGTCCCGCTCCTCCCGCTCTGGCAGGGCAAGCAGTACGCGGTCACCCGGCAGAACGTGAACGGCCTGCAGTGGTCCCTCGACGCCTCCACCGTCTTCCGCTTCTGGGAGATCAGCAAGGGCTGAGCCACCCGCACACACAGCAACGGCAACGGGCCGGCAACCGCGCGAAGCGGCTGCCGGCCCGTTGCCGTACCAGCGGGAAAGGGACCGCTACTGCGCCCCGGGGCGCACCAGGCCGCTCTCGTACGCGTACACCGCGGCCTGCACCCGGTCGCGCAGACCCAGCTTCGTCAGCACATGACCCACATGCGTCTTCACCGTGGTCTCGCTCACGAACAGGTCCGCCGCGATCTCCGCATTCGACAGACCCCGGGCCACCAGCTTCAACACCTCGACCTCGCGCTCGGTCAGCGTCCCCAGGGTGTTGGGCACGCTCTCCTCACCCGACGGCAGGTGACCGGCGTACTTGTCCAGCAGCCGGCGCGTGATGCTCGGCGCGAGCATCGCCTCGCCCGCCGCCACCACCCGGATCGCCTGGACCAGCTCATTGGCCGGCGCATCCTTCAGAAGGAAACCGCTGGCACCCGCCCGCAGCGCCTCCACCACGTACTCGTCCAGATCGAAGGTCGTCAGCACCAGCACCTTCGCCGGACCGTCCCGACCGGGACCGGTGATCTGCCGGGTCGCCTCCACCCCGTCCATCCGCGGCATCCGGATGTCCATCAGCACCACGTCGGGCTGCAGCGCCCGTACCTGGTCCAGCGCCTGCAGACCGTCCCCGGCCTCCCCGACCACCGCCAGGTCCTGTTCGGCCTCCAGGATCATCCGGAAGCCGGTGCGCAGCAGCGGCTGGTCGTCGACCAGTAGGACGCGGATCGCCACGGGGTCTACCTCGTATTCCTCAAACGGCTTCGGCGGGCCCCGCCCATTCTGCCCTGCCCCGACGATCAGGAATCCGCGGGCCTTTCCGCCCCGGCCTCAGCCTGAGCCCCGGCCGCGGGCGCCTCCCGGCGGTAGCCCGGGGAGATCACCAGAGGATAGGCCGGGGGAGTCCCACCGAACTCCGGACACACCGCCTGATGATCACACCAGCCGCACAGCTTCGTCGGACGCGGCCGCCAGTCACCCGACAGCGTCGCCTCCCGGATCGCCTCCCACAAAGCCAGCAGCTTGCGCTCCACCCGCTCCAGGTCCTCCACCACCGGGTCGTACGTCAGCACGTCACCACTGCCCAGATACACCAGCTGAAGGCGCCGCGGCACGACCTGCCGCAGCCGCCACACCACCAACGCGTAGAACTTCATCTGGAACAGCGCGCCTTCGGCATACTCCGGCCGCGGCGCCTTGCCCGTCTTGTAGTCGACGATCCGCACCTCGCCCGTCGGCGCCACATCCACCCGGTCGATGATCCCGCGCAACCGCAGCCCCGACTCCAGCTCCGTCTCCACGAAGAACTCCCGCTCCACCGGCTCCAGCCGCGTCGGGTCCTCCAACGTGAACCACCGCTCCACCAGCGCCTCGGCCTCCGTCAGCCACCGCGCCAGCCCCGCCCCCTCGTCCCCGTCCGGGAACAGCTCCATCAGCTCCGGCTTCGACTCCAAAAGCCGGTCCCACTGCCCAGGGATCAACGCCTTCGCCCGCGGCGCCGTCCGCTCCTGCGCCGGATGATCGAAGAGCCGCTCCAGCACCGCGTGCACCAACGTCCCCCGCGTCGCCGCCGCACTCGGCTTCTCCGGCAGCTTGTCGATCACCCGGAACCGGTACAGCAGCGGACACCGCATGAAATCGCTCGCCCGCGAAGGCGACAGCGAAGCCGGCGCCACCGCACCCGCGCCGCCCGTCACCGCACCCGCGCCCGTCGCTGCATCGGCATCGGCCGCGCCTGGCACGGCACCGGAGCTCATCGTCATACCCGAAACCCTACGACCCGCCACCGACAGCAGGCGCATACCATCGACGCCAAGCCCCCTCGCACTGCATGATCGGAGCATCACACCGCGCGATCGGCGCGACCCGGAACACAGGCGCAGACGCAACACAACGGCCGGCGCACCCCACAGCACCCCACCAGCACCGGACAGCAGCGAACGAAGGACAACCGTGGCAGACACCGACGAAACCGGCGAGCGCGCAGACCGGCGCTCCGGACCGGGCGGCGGACTCCTCATGGGCCGCCCCTTCGGCGTACCCGTCTACGTCTCGCCCAGCTGGTTCCTGGTAGCCGCCCTCATCACCTGGGTCTTCGGCGACCAGCTCGACCGGATCCTGCCCGACCTCGGACCGGCCCGCTACCTCGTCTCCCTCTTCTTCGCCGTCGCCTTCTACGCCTCCGTCCTCGTCCACGAACTCGCCCACACCGTCGCCGCACTCCGCTTCAAACTCCCCGTGCGCCGCATCCAGCTCCAGTTCTTCGGCGGAGTCTCCGAGATCGAGAAGGAATCCGAGACCCCCGGCCGCGAATTCGTCCTCGCCTTCGTCGGCCCCCTGCTCTCCCTCCTCCTCGCCGGCGCCTTCTACCTCGGCATGAAAGCCGTCGACCCGGCCACCGTCCCCGGCGTCCTCCTCGCCGGCCTCATGATCTCCAACCTCCTCGTCGCCGCCTTCAACCTCCTCCCCGGCCTCCCCCTCGACGGCGGCCGCATGCTCCGCGCCGTCATCTGGGGCATCACCGGCAAACCCATGACCGGCACCATCGCCGCCGCCTGGGTCGGCCGCGGCCTCGCCGTCACCGTCCTCCTCGGCCTCCCCCTGCTCACCCACACCGGGATCCTCGGCAACCCCGCCCAGGACATCGGCGGCATGGACACCGTCATGGACGCCCTCCTCGCAGCGATCCTCGCCGCCATCATCTGGACCGGCGCCGGCAACAGCCTGCGCATGGCCCGCCTGCGCGAACACCTCCCCGAACTACGCGCCCGCACCCTCACCCGCCGCGCCATCCCCGTCGAGAACACCACCCCCCTCTCCGAGGCCCTGCGCCGCGCCAACGAAGCCGGAGCCCGCGCCCTCGTCGTCGTCGACGGCCACGGCGACCCCACCGCCATCGTCCGCGAGACCGCCATCGCCTCCGTACCCGAACACCGACGTCCCTGGGTCGCCGTCAGCACCCTCGCCCAGGACCTCACCGACGGCATGAAGGTCTCCGCCGAGCTCACCGGCGAAGAACTCCTCGACCACCTCCGCGCCACCCCCGCCACCGAATACCTCGTCCTCGAAACCGGCGGCCAGATCTACGGCGTGCTCTCCACCCAGGACGTCGAAAGAGCCTTCGTGAAGGCCATGGCGCGGCCCCAGTCCTGAAGCCAATACACTGGTCACATGTCCGAACCGACCGGTGCCGCCCGCCGACGCGGGCCCTTCGAGGTCGGGGACCAGGTTCAGCTCACCGACCCCAAGGGCCGCCACTACACGTTCACGCTCGAAGCCGGGAAGAATTTCCACACCCACAAGGGTTCCTTCCCGCACGACGAGCTGATCGGCTCCCCCGAGGGCAGTGTTGTCCGTACCACGGGCAACGTCGCGTACCTCGCGCTGCGTCCCCTGCTCCCCGACTATGTCCTGTCCATGCCCCGCGGTGCCGCCGTGGTCTACCCCAAGGACGCGGGCCAGATCCTGGCCTTCGCCGACATCTTCCCCGGCGCCCGCGTCGTGGAAGCAGGTGTGGGCTCCGGCTCCCTGAGCAGCTTCCTGCTGCGCGCCATCGGCGACCAGGGCATGCTCCACAGCTACGAGCGCCGCGCGGACTTCGCCGAGATCGCCACCGCCAACGTCGAGCGCTACTTCGGAGGCCCGCACCCCGCGTGGCAGCTGACCGTGGGCGACCTCCAGGACAACCTGTCCGACACCGACGTCGACCGCGTGATCCTCGACATGCTCGCCCCCTGGGAATGCCTGGAAGCCGTCTCCAAGGCGCTCGTCCCCGGCGGCATCCTGTGCTGCTACGTGGCCACCACCACCCAGCTCTCGCGCACCGTCGAGTCCATCCGCGAGTTCGGCTGCTACGCCGAACCGCAGCCCTGGGAATCGATGATCCGCAACTGGCACGTCGAGGGCCTGGCCGTCCGCCCCGACCACCGGATGATCGGACACACCGGCTTCCTCGTCACCGCCCGCCGCCTCGCGGACGGCGTCGAGCCCCCCATGCGCCGCCGCCGCCCCTCCAAGGGCGCCTACGGCGAGGACTACGAGGGCCCCGGCAGCGACCGCTCCGCGTAGCCGCACCACAGGGCCCGTCCGCCGGACCGGCCCACCCAACACGAAGGCGCTGTGGCGCAGTTCCCCGCACGATCCGGGAACTGCGCCACAGCGCCTTTTCGTTGTCGGGGAAGCCGGGCCGCCGGCTGCGGACCCGGCCGTTCCACCTCCGTGTGAGGTGTGGCACGATGCTGGCTCCCCGTCACCCTTCGCACAGGAGACACCCCGCGTGCTGCACAGCCCCGCCGAGCTGACGCCCACCCTGGAAACCCTGGCGCACAACCACGCCAGGCCCATCCACTGGCTCGCCACGGCCTCCGCCATGGCCGCCGTCATAGCCGGCGCGGGACTCCTCCAACCCGATGCGGCCACCGGAGCCCCCACGGGGCCCCACAGCGGCCCACAGGCCACCGCACCCGACGCCCACGCCGTCACCTACCCCCTGGACTGCAAGGGCGCCCCGCAGACCGTCACGGCCACCGCCGAAGGCGATCTCGACGGCGACGGCCGCCCCGAGACGGTCGCCGCCGTCCGCTGCGAAGCAGGCTCCGGAACCCCGCCGCACGCGATCTACGTACTCACCCGCGACAAGGCCGAAGGCGCGCCGCCCCGCGTGGTCGCCACCCTGCTCGACACCGCCCGGCGCCAGACCGCCACCGACCTCACCATCCGCGACCGGACCATCACCGCGAGTCTCCTCGGCTACTCCGGACCCGAGGTCCCACGCTGCTGCCCCGACAAGAAGCAGCTCGCCAAGTGGCTCTGGAGCGGCGGGAAATTCCGCCAGGAGCTTACGGACTCCGGCTCAGGAAGTGTTTGAACCGTCACTCCGCGTCGGGACCGAAGACCTCGACCCTGTCCGAAACGCGCCTTACGTGAATGCAGTCACCCGGGCATTCCTTCGCCGAATCCACCACGTCCTGGAGCAGGACCAGCGGAACCGGAGTACTCGCCCCCGCCTCCTGCAGCAGCTCGTCGTCGGCGCCCTTCACATACGCCAGACCGTCGATGTCCAGCTCGAACACCTCCGGGGCGTACTGCACGCAGATGCCGTCACCGGTGCAGAGGTCCTGGTCGATCCACACCTCGAGCGGTTCTCCGGCCCCGCCGGCACCGCTCGTGGGAGCCTCCTGCTGCACGGTCATATCTCCTGCACTTCCCTGCCCTGAGTGATCCATCCCGGACACAACTCGCAGCAAGTCGCGCGAGCTCCGGCGGGTGTTGAACAGTTCGACCTTACAACCGGCTGCTTTCCGATGTTGATGGGTGGGTATTTCCTTGGCGTGAGGGAGTACGCAAGGGTGAAGATCGGACACACCTCTACCGTCTTTGTGATCTAGGGGTTTCAATCACCACCAGCCCAGGTAGGGTCAGGAAGCGTCCAGCTCCCCTTGGAGGAGGTGAGGACCGTGGCAGCCCACGACGACGACATCAACCGCGGCATCCGGCCGGGGCGAGGGTCTGAGGACCCCGCCGGTCAGGTTGCCTATCTCGAGCAGGAAATCGCCGTCCTGCGACGTAAGCTCGCCGACTCTCCGCGACACACGAGGATTCTCGAAGAGCGGATCGTCGAGCTCCAGACAAACCTGGCCGGCGTCTCCGCACAAAACGAGCGCCTGGCCAATACCCTCCGCGAAGCCCGCGACCAGATCGTGGCCCTCAAGGAGGAAGTCGACCGGCTCGCACAGCCGCCGGCCGGCTTCGGTGTCTTCCTTCAGGCGAACGAGGACGGCACCGTCGACATCTTCACCGGCGGCCGAAAGCTCCGCGTGAACGTGAGCCCCAGCGTCGAGCCGGAAGACCTCCGGCGCGGCCAGGAGGTCATGCTCAACGAAGCGCTCAACGTGGTCGAAGCCATGGAATTCGAGCGGGCCGGGGACATCGTCACCCTCAAGGAGATCCTCGAGGACGGCGAGCGCGCCCTGGTGGTCGGGCACACCGACGAGGAGAGGGTGGTGAGGCTCGCCGAGCCGCTCCTGGACGTCACCATCCGCCCCGGCGACTCCCTGCTGCTCGAACCCCGCTCCGGCTACGTCTACGAGATCGTCCCCAAGAGCGAGGTCGAGGACCTCGTCCTCGAAGAGGTCCCCGACATCGACTACGACAAGATCGGCGGCCTGGGCGACCAGATCGAGCTGATCCGCGACGCGGTCGAGCTCCCGTACCTCTACCCCGACCTCTTCAAGGAACACGAACTGCGGCCCCCGAAGGGCATCCTGCTCTACGGCCCGCCCGGCTGCGGCAAGACGCTCATCGCCAAGGCCGTCGCCAACTCCCTTGCCAAGAAGGTCGCCGAGGTCACCGGCCAGCCCGCCGGGAAGTCCTACTTCCTGAACATCAAGGGCCCCGAACTCCTCAACAAGTACGTCGGCGAGACCGAGCGGCACATCCGCCTCGTCTTCCAGCGTGCCCGGGAGAAGGCGAGCGAGGGCACCCCCGTCATCGTCTTCTTCGACGAGATGGAATCCCTCTTCCGCACCCGCGGATCCGGAGTCAGCTCGGACGTCGAGAACACCATCGTCCCCCAGCTGCTCGCCGAGATCGACGGCGTGGAAGGCCTGGAGAACGTCATCGTCATCGGCGCCTCCAACCGCGAGGACATGATCGACCCGGCCATCCTGCGCCCCGGCCGGCTCGACGTGAAGATCAAGATCGAGCGCCCGGACGCCGAGGCCGCGAAGGACATCTTCGCGAAGTACCTCAAGGTCTCGCTGCCCCTGCACACCGACGACCTGTCCGAGCACTCGGGCTCGCCGGCCGGCACCGTCCACAGCATGATCCAGACCGTCGTCGAGCAGATGTACGCCGAAACCGAGGAAAACCGCTTCCTCGAGGTCACGTACGCCAACGGCGACAAGGAAGTCCTCTACTTCAAGGACTTCAACTCCGGCGCCATGATCCAGAACATCGTGGACCGTGCGAAGAAGATGGCGATCAAGGCCTTCCTCGAGCACAACCAGAAGGGCCTCCGCGTCTCCCACCTCCTCCAGGCCTGCGTGGACGAGTTCAAGGAGAACGAGGACCTGCCGAACACCACCAACCCCGACGACTGGGCCCGAATCTCCGGAAAGAAGGGCGAGCGGATCGTATTCATCCGCACACTCGTCACCGGAAAGCAGGGCGCGGACACCGGACGCTCCATCGACACGGTGGCCAACACCGGTCAGTACCTCTGACGAAGCGGGGCGGCTGCGGGTGCCCCGACCGGGGCACCCGCAGCCGACTGCTTTACCGACTGCCTTTTTCAGCCGGTGACAAGGCAAAGTCAATGACTGAAATGATCTCCCCACCAGCGCGGAGTGGTTCTAGGCTCTTCCGTACCGCCGGTCGCGCAGTGCGGGGACGGACACCGCACCAGACGCACCGGAGCACCAGCGGTACTTGAGCGCCGCCCCCGAACGGGAGCGCCGCCGGGCAAGGAGGGCCGCATGACCGTACGGCGAGTAATGGGGATCGAGACGGAGTACGGGATCTCCGTCCCCGGGCACCCGAACGCCAATGCCATGCTCACCTCGTCCCAGATCGTCAACGCCTACGCGGCGGCGATGCACCGGGCGCGACGCGCCCGCTGGGACTTCGAGGAAGAGAATCCACTACGGGACGCCCGCGGCTTCGACCTCGCCCGCGAGGCCGCCGACAACAGCCAGCTCACCGACGAGGACATCGGCCTCGCCAACGTGATCCTCACCAACGGCGCACGGCTCTACGTCGACCACGCGCACCCCGAGTACAGCTCGCCGGAGATCACCAATCCGCTGGACGCCGTGCTCTGGGACAAGGCCGGCGAACGGATCATGGCCGAGGCGGCGGTACGGGCGGCACAACTGCCCGGCGCCCAGCCGATCCACCTCTACAAGAACAACACCGACAACAAGGGCGCCTCCTACGGCACGCACGAGAACTACCTGATGAAGCGGGAGACCCCCTTCTCGGACATCGTGCGCCACCTCACCCCCTTCTTCGTCTCGCGGCAGGTCGTCACCGGCGCCGGCCGCGTGGGCATCGGCCAGGACGGACGCGAGCACGGCTTCCAGATCAGCCAGCGCGCGGACTACTTCGAGGTCGAGGTGGGACTGGAGACCACCCTCAAGCGACCCATCATCAACACCCGCGACGAACCGCACTCGGACGCGGAGAAGTACCGCCGCCTCCACGTGATCATCGGCGACGCCAACCTCTCCGAGATCTCCACCTACCTCAAACTCGGCACGACGGCCCTGGTCCTGTCCATGATCGAGGACGGGTTCATCAACGTCGACCTGGCCGTGGACCAGCCGGTGCGCACCCTGCACCAGGTCTCCCACGACCCGGACCTCCAGCACCTGATCACGCTGCGCAGCGGGCGGACCCTGACGGCCGTGCAGCTGCAGATGGAGTACTTCGAGCTGGCCAGGAAGTACGTGGAGGAGCGTTTCGGCTCCGACGCGGACGAGCAGACCAAGGACGTGCTGCTCCGCTGGGAGGACGTACTGGGCCGGCTGGAGAGCGACCCGATGAGCCTGTCGGGAGAGCTGGACTGGATCGCGAAGCGGGAGATCCTGGAGGGCTACCGCAGGCGCGACGGACTCGGCTGGGACGCGGCCCGGCTGCACCTGGTGGACCTCCAGTACGCGGACGTACGGCCCGAGAAGGGCCTGTACAACCGTCTGGTGGCCCGCGGCAAGATGCGGCGGCTGCTGGAGGAGCCGGCCGTGGAGCGGGCCCAGAGCAAGCCACCGGAGGACACCCGGGCGTACTTCCGGGGGCGCTGCCTGGAGCAGTACGCCGATGACGTGGCCGCGGCCTCGTGGGACTCGGTCATCTTCGACCTGCCGGGGCACGACTCGCTCCAGCGGGTCCCGACGATGGAGCCGCTGCGGGGCACGCGGGCGCACGTGAAGGAGCTCCTGGACCGCTGCCGCACGGCGGAGGACCTGGTGCGGGTGCTTTCGGGGCGCTGAGCGGGGCTGAAAGGCCTCCGGCCCGGGAATCATGAAGACAGCCGGACGTTAATGAAAGTACGGGGACGGATGTCGGACCCTCCTTGTAGGGTCCGACGTAGGGTCTGATCTTGAGGGATCCCGAATTCGCGGGATCTCTCGACGTGAGCGTGCGAACCGAGCGGGGTGAGGTAGACATGGCGACCAAGGACACCGGCGGCGGACAGCAGAAGGCGCAGCGCTCGACCGAGGAGGTCGAGGAGGCGGCGGTCGAGGAATCGACCGACCTCAAGGAGCGCCAGGAAAAGCTCTCCGACGACGTCGACTCCGTCCTCGACGAAATCGATGATGTGCTCGAGGAGAATGCTGAGGATTTCGTGAGGTCGTTCGTTCAGAAGGGTGGCCAGTAGGCCATTTGACCTTCGGATCGAAGGTGGGGGGCGTTGGTGTAGTTGTCCGAGGTCACGAAGCGGTGCTCGCGATGCAAGCAGGACAAGCCGCGAACGGAATACGCGAGCAATCGCTCCATAGCCGACGGCTTGCAGTCGTATTGCCGTACGTGCGCAGCGGCCTACTACAAAGCGCGCCAGGAAGCGAAGGGTCGGACGGTGCGGGAGAAGGTTCCCGTACCGCCCGGTCACAAGCGGTGCCCCCAATGCGAGGAGATCAAGCCTCACTCGGAATGGGAACCGAACAAGACCACATCCGACGGGTGGTCCAGCTACTGCCGCATGTGCCGGGCGCAGCGGAACCGGGCGAGCTACTTCAAACGGAAGTACGGGATCACCGAGGCCGAGCGCGACGAGATGATCGGCGCTCAAGGCGGAGTCTGCTTACTCTGCCGAGTGGGTCCGGCGGAGCACGTGGATCACGATCATCAGACGGGTAAGGTCCGAGGCGTACTGTGCTTCAGCTGTAACGCAGCCTTGGGGCAGTTCAAGGATCGGCCGGACGTCATACGGCGTGCAGCCGCTTATGTGGAAGGAAACCTGTGGAACCCAACACTCGTAGCACAGGGCGTCTACCGGCAGCCTTCCTGACGCCGGGGTCGTCGTCCTTCATGGACTTCCTGGGCGCGCACTCGCCCGAGATGCTGCCCGGCAACCGCAAGCTGCCGGACGGGGTCATCGAGGCGCCGCACGGGACGACCATCGTGGCCGCCACCTTCCCCGGCGGGGTCGTGCTCGCCGGTGACCGGCGGGCGACCATGGGGAACATGATCGCGCAGCGGGACATCGAGAAGGTGTTCCCGGCGGACGAGTACTCCGCGGTGGGCATCGCCGGTACGGCCGGCCTGGCCGTGGAGATGGTCAAGCTGTTCCAGCTGGAGCTGGAGCACTTCGAGAAGGTGGAGGGCGCGACGCTCTCCCTGGAGGGCAAGGCCAACCGGCTCTCGACCATGATCCGGAGCAATCTGGGCATGGCGATGCAGGGGCTGGCGGTCGTACCGCTCTTCGCGGGTTACGACGAGGGCAAGGAGAAGGGCCGGATCTTCTCCTACGACGTGACCGGCGGCCGCTCCGAGGAGCACGGCTTCGCCGCCACCGGTTCCGGCTCGATCTTCGCGCGCGGCTCGATGAAGAAGCTCTACCGCCCCGATCTGACGGAGGAGCAGGCCACCACGCTGGTCGTCCAGGCGCTGTTCGACGCCGCGGACGACGACTCGGCGACGGGTGGGCCGGACCTGTACCGGCACATCTACCCGATCGTCACCGTCATCACCGACGAGGGCTTCCGCAGGCTGACCGACGAGCAGTCGCAGGACCTCGCCCGTACGGTCACCGACCGCCGGCTGGAGCAGCCCGACGGTCCGCGCGCCGCCCTCCTCTGACCATCCGCCGTTCCTCAGGAGCCCAGAAGAAAGGGACGGACAGCCGGTGTCGACTCCGTTCTATGTGTCACCCCAGCAGGCCATGGCCGACCGGGCGGAATACGCCCGGAAGGGCATTGCCCGCGGTCGCAGCCTTGTCGTGCTGCAGTACGCCGACGGCATCGTGTTCGTCGGTGAGAACCCGTCCCGTGCGCTGCACAAGTTCAGCGAGATCTATGACCGGATCGGCTTCGCGGCCGCCGGCAAGTACAACGAGTACGAGAACCTGCGGATCGGCGGGGTGCGCTATGCCGATCTGCGCGGATACACCTATGACCGTGACGATGTGACGGCCCGTGGGTTGGCGAACGTGTACGCGCAGACGCTCGGCACGATCTTTTCGAGTGCCGGTGAGAAGCCGTACGAGGTGGAGCTGGTCGTCGCCGAGGTCGGGGCGACCGCCGCGGGCGACCAGATCTACCGGTTGCCGCACGACGGGTCGATCGTGGATGAGCACGGGTCGGTCGCGGTGGGCGGCAACGCCGAGCAGATCAGTACGTTCCTCGATCAGCGCCACCAGGACGGGATGACCCTGTCGGAGGCGTTGAAGCTGGCGGTGCAGGCGCTGTCGAGCCAGGCGAACGGTGCGGAGAAGGCGATTCCGGCCGAGCGGCTGGAGGTTGCGGTGCTGGACCGGACGCGTGCGCAGCAGCGGAAGTTCAAGCGGATCCGGGGTCGGCAGTTGTCGCGGCTGCTGGAGGCTGATGTTCCGGCGGCGGTGCAGGCGGATGCCGTGTCGAACGACGAGGCTCCGGAGGACGAGGCCGAGTAGGTCCTGTCCGGCGCGTTGGCCCCGGTCTGCCGTTTTCGGCGGGCCGGGGCTTCGTCGTGTCAGCGGGCGGGTCCGGTGGAGCCGCGGACGACGAGTTGTACGGGGATGTCGGGGGCGGTCCAGGGGGTGCCTTCGAGGACGGCGAGGAGTGCGGTCATGCCTTGTTCGCCGATGCGTTCGGCGGGGAGGCTGACGGTGGTGAGTTCGGGTTCGACGGCGGTGGCGAGGGCGAGGTCGTCGAAGCCGGTGACGGAGAGGTCGTCGGGGACGCGCAGGCCGAGGCGGCGGGCGGCTTTGCAGGCGCCGGCGGCGAGGATGTCGTCGTCGCAGATGACGGCGGTGGGGCGGGTCGCGGGGGTTGCCAGGGCGCTTTCCATGGCCGTACGGGCGCTGTCGACGCTGAGGGGGGCTCGTACGGTGCGCAGGTCGGCGTGGGGGCCCAGGAGGGCGGTGAGGGCCTGGGCGCGGGCTTGGAAGGTCCAGGTGTCGATGTCGGAGGCGAGGTGGAGGAAGCGGTGGTGGCCGAGGGCGTGGAGGTGTTCGGTGACCTGGCGCATGCCGTCGGCGACGGCGAGGTTGACGTGGGCGGCGGCGCGGTCGGAGGCGGGGTCGCTGTCGAGCATGACGAGGGGGAGTCCGTCGCCGCCGATGGCTTCGAGGGCGCGGGCGGCCATGGATGAGGCGATGACTCCGTCGAGTGCGGCGCGGGCGGAGGCGAAGGGGTCGCGGGCGGGGCCGGTGCCGTCGGGGGAGGGGTAGAGGACGACGCCGAAGCCGTGTTCGGCGGCGATGCGGGCGGCGCCGGTGTAGACGCGGGCGAAGAATTCGTTGGTGAGGGCGGGGACGACGAGGAGGGCGGTGCGGGTGGAGCCGAGGCGCAGGTTGCGGGCGGCGAGGTTGGGGCGGTAGCCGAGTCGGGTGGCGGCTTCGCGGACGAGGGTGACGGTGCGTTGGGAGACGCGGCCGTGCCATTTGTCGCCGAGGACGAGGGAGACGGTGGCTTGGGAGACCCCGGCGGCGGCGGCCACGTCGCGGCTGGTGGGTCTGGTCACAGGTGGCTCCCGAAGCGGGTGGTCAGGGGGGTGGCGGGGGGTCGTCGGGGGGTCGTCGGTTGGACCGGCGGCCTGTGGCCATGGTACGTATGACTGGTCAAGTTATACGTATTACCTAGGTTACTCCCGGCGGGGTCCGGGCAGAAGGGGGCGGACATGGCCGCGGGTTACGCGGAGCTGCTCAGGACCCGGCACGCCGCGAGGCTGCTGGTGGGGACGCTCATAGGCCGGCTGCCCAACGGCACGGCGGCCATCGCCATCGTGCTGTTCACGCGGGCCGAGGGCGGCAGCTACAGCCTCGCGGGGGCGCTGGCCGCCTCGTACGGGCTGGCCAATGCGATCGGGCAGCCGTTGCTCGGGCGGGCCGTGGATCTGTTCGGGCAGCCGCGGGTGCAGCTGCCGGCGGCGGTGGTGTCCGCGCTGGGCATGGTGTGGCTGGCTCTGGCGGGTACGGGGTCGGCGCTGCCGGCCTATTCGGCGGTGGTGATCGCCGGGCTGTTCACGCCTCCGCTGGAGGGCGGGCTGCGGGCGCTGTGGCCGGGGGTGCTGGGCGGCCGTGAGGAGCGGGTGCACGCGGCGTACGCGATGGACGCGGTGGCGCAGGAGGTCATGTTCACGGTCGGTCCGCTGCTGGTGACGCTGTTCGTGTCGCTGTGGTCGCCGGCGGGGGCGCTGCTGGCGCTGAATGCGATCGGGGTGCTGGGCGCGCTGTCGGTGGTGGTCAGCGAGCCGTCGCGCAGCTGGCGGTCGGAGCCGCGCGAGGCGCACTGGCTGGGGGCGCTGCGTTCCAAGGGGCTGCTGGCGCTGCTCGGTGCCTTCTTCTTCGTGGGTATGGCGCTGGGTTCGATCGCCGTGGCGGCGGTGGCGTATGCGGATGATCACGGGAACCAGGCGGTGTACGGCTGGCTGATGGCGGCGCTGGGGCTGGGCGCGTTGATCGGCGGGGTGGTCTATGGTGCGCGGCAGTGGGCCGGTGCGCCGGAGCGGCGGCTGCGGATGCTGGTGGCGCTGCTGGCGTTGGGTTACCTGCCGCTGATGCTGACGCCGGGTCCGGTGGCGATGACGGCGCTGGCGGCGCTGTCGGGTGTGTTCCTGGCGCCGGCGCTGGCGTGTGCGTTCATCGTGGTGGACCGGCATGCTCCGGCGGGCACGGTGACGGAGGCGTTCTCCTGGCTGGTGACGTTCTTCGGGGTGGGGGCGTCGATCGGTACGGCGGCGGCCGGGCCGGCGGTGGAGCTGGGTGGTACGGCGACGAGCTTCGCGGTGGCGAGTTTCGCCGGGGTGGCGGCGCTGGTGGTGCTGACGGCCACTCAGAGGGTGCTGGCGACGGCGGGTCGCAGTCGTGCGGTGGCGGGTTCGGCGGAGGGTGTGTCGGGGGTGCCGTCGGAGCGGCTCGTCGGTAATTGATCGAAACGGCACCGGCGAACCCGGTTTCAGAAGAGGGCAGAAGGCGTAATGTTCAGTCATGGACCGCCGCATTTTCGGGCTGGAGAACGAGTACGGCGTCACGTGCACGTTCAGGGGACAGCGCCGACTGTCTCCTGACGAAGTGGCGCGCTACCTCTTCCGCCGTGTTGTGTCATGGGGCCGCAGCAGCAATGTCTTCCTGCGGAACGGCGCCCGCCTCTACCTCGACGTGGGTTCGCATCCGGAATATGCAACTCCCGAATGCGACAACGTGACCGAACTGGTCACGCACGACAAGGCCGGCGAGCGCATTCTCGAAGGCCTGCTCGTCGATGCCGAACGCCGCCTGCACGAGGAGGGAATCGCGGGCGACGTATACCTCTTCAAGAACAACACCGACTCGGCGGGCAACTCCTACGGCTGCCACGAGAACTACCTGGTGGCCCGACACGGAGAATTCTCCCGCCTGGCGGACATCCTGATTCCGTTCCTTGTCACGCGGCAGTTGATCTGCGGTGCGGGCAAGGTGCTGCAGACGCCGCGGGGTGCGGTCTACTGCGTGAGCCAGCGGGCCGAGCACATCTGGGAGGGCGTCAGCTCCGCGACGACCCGTTCCCGGCCGATCATCAACACGCGGGACGAGCCGCATGCGGACGCGGAGCGCTACCGCCGTCTGCATGTCATCGTGGGCGACTCGAACATGTCGGAGACGACGATGCTGCTCAAGGTCGGGGCCACCGACCTGGTGCTGCGCATGATCGAGGCGGGCACGGTGATGCGTGACCTGACGCTGGAGAACCCGATCCGGGCGATCCGCGAGGTCAGCCACGACATCACCGGTCAGCGCAAGGTGCGTCTGGCGAGCGGCCGGGAGGCGTCGGCGCTGGAGATCCAGCGGGAGTACTACGACAAGGCGGTGGACTTCGCCGAGCGCCGGGGCATCCGGACCGGTGTGGTGGACCAGGTGCTGGAGCTGTGGGGCCGGACCCTGGACGCGATCGACGCGGAGGACCTGGACCGGATCGGCACCGAGATCGACTGGGTGATGAAGTACCAGTTGATCGAGCGGTACCGGGCGAAGCACAACATGACGATGTCGAACCCGCGGGTGGCTCAGATAGACCTCGCGTACCACGACATCCACCGTCGGCGCGGCTTGTACTACTTGCTGGAGCGCAAGGGGCAGGCGGCGCGGATCTGCAACGACCTGAAGATCTTCGAGGGCAAGTCGGTGCCCCCGCAGACCACGAGGGCGCGGCTGCGCGGGGACTTCATCCGGCGGGCCCAGGAGCAGCGCCGGGACTTCACGGTCGACTGGGTGCACCTGAAGTTGAACGACCAGGCGCAGCGCACGGTGCTGTGCAAGGACCCGTTCCGTTCGGTGGACGACCGGGTGGAGAAGCTCATCGCGGGGATGTAGCGCGCCGCTGGTGATGCACACGTGGCGCGATGTGACATCGCACTGATCTGGCCCAGGGCCTCGTACGGATCTCGTACGAGGCCCTGTGCACGGCTTAGAGTGGCGACGACCGTCCAGCCGTCTGAGATCTGAGGAACACGTGCGCCGACTTGCCGGCCTGCTTGTCGTACCCCTTCTGCTGCTGTCGACAGCAGCCTGTGGTGACAGCGGCTCCGACTCCGCCCAGATGAAGAACGGGGTGCCCGCGATCACGAAGGGCGCCAAGTTCGGGGAGACGCCCACCCTGTCGAAGGGGACGGGCGAACCGCCCAAGGAACTGAAGGTGGAGACCATCAGCGAGGGCGACGGCCCGGCGCTGAAGAAGGGCGACATCGCCCAGGTCAACTACCTCGGCCAGGTGTGGGACGGTACGACGCCGTTCGACGCGAGCTTCGGCAAGGGCAAGCCGTTCGAGGTCACCATCGGTGCCGGCCAGGTCATCAAGGGCTGGGACCAGGGCCTGGAGGGCAAGAAGGTCGGCAGCCGTCTGGAGCTGGTGATCCCGCCGGACCTCGGTTACGGCGACAAGGGCTCGGGCGACAAGATCAAGCCGAACGCCACGCTGGTCTTCGTCGTGGACATCGTCAAGGGCACCACCATCCCTGCCTCCGCCAAGGGCAAGGAGGTCGCGCAGGACAACAAGGACCTGCCCAAGATCGGTACGAACACGGACGGCAAGGAAGTCTCCGTGGCCGTCCCGAAGGACGTGACGCCGCCGGCCAAGCTGGTCTCGGACTACGTCCTGGAGGGCGACGGCGCGGTCGTCAAGGACACCGACAACGTCGTGGTCAAGTTCAACGGCAAGACGTGGAAGGACGACAAGACCTTCGAGAGCACGTACACGTCGGACACGACGGTGACCTGGCCGATGGAGCAGCTCTCGGTCAAGGGCCTGAAGGACGGCCTGGTCGGCAAGAAGGTCGGCAGCCGCATCCTTCTCGTCATCCCGCCGGACCAGGGCTTCGGCGACAAGGAGCAGGGCACCATCCCGGCGAACTCCACGCTGGTCTTCAGCCTCGACATCCTCGCCGTGGTGTAAGACTGTTCCGGTTGACCGTTTCGTACGTATGAGGAGCAGTTCCGTGAGCGACAAGCTCGAGAAGCCCGAGATCGACTTCCCCGAGGGCGAGGCCCCCAAGGACCTCGTGTCCGAGGACATCTGGCTGGGCGACGGCGCCGAGGCCAAGGCCGGCGACCGGGTTTCCGTCCACTACGTGGGCGTGGCCTTCTCCACCGGCGAGGAGTTCGACGCCTCCTGGAACCGCGGCTCCGCGCTGCAGTTCCAGCTCGGTGTCGGCCAGGTCATCTCCGGCTGGGACCAGGGTGTCCAGGGCATGAAGGTGGGCGGTCGCCGCAAGCTGACGATCCCCGCGCACCTCGCCTACGGCGACCGCGGCGCGGGCAGCGCGATCGCCCCGGGCGAGACGCTGATCTTCGTCTGCGACCTGGTCAAGGTCGGCTGATCCGGACATCCGCGATCAGTGCAGGGGCCCCCGCCGTTCGGCGGGGGCCCCTCGCTTTTGCCGGAGACCGCCGGGGCGGTACGGTCAACGGTCACGAGTGTGTACGTCGAGCAACGGGGGACTGGCGTCGATGGCGATTGCCAAGGCCGAGCGGCTGATGAATCTGGCGTTGTGTCTGCTGGGGACCCGCCGGCCGCTCAGCAAGCGCGAACTGCGCGGTTCCATCGAGGCCTACATGGAAGCCGGCAACGACGAGTCCTTCAACCGCATGTTCGAGCGGGACAAGGACGATCTGCGTGAACTCGGCCTGGTCATCGAGACGGTGGAGAACCTGGAGGGGGAGACGGGCTACCTGGCCCGCCGTGACAGCAACCGGCTGCCGCCCGTGTCCCTGGACGCCGAGGAGGCCGCCGCCCTCGGGCTCGCGGCCAAGGTCTGGCAGCAGGCCCGCCTCGCCGGTGCGGCCAGCGGCGCCCTGCAGAAGCTGCGCGCGGGCGGGATGCCCGAGGCCGGTGACCCGTACGAGGGCCAGCACAGCGCAATCGAGCCGCGCATCCCGGTCCACGAGGCGGCCTTCGAGCCGCTGATGCTGGCCTGCCGGGACCGCCGGCCGGTGGTCTTCGACTACCGCAAGTCCACCGCCGCCCGGCCCGAGACCCGCCAGGTCGAGCCGTGGGCGCTGGAATGCTGGCGCGGCCACTGGTACCTGGCCGGATACGACCGCGACCGCGGGGCGGAGCGCGTGTTCCGGCTGTCCCGGATCACCGGCAAGGTCCGCTCCCGCGCCGCCAAGTACACCGCCGAGGTCCCGGACGTGGTGACCGTACGGGAGACCGTGGCGAGCTGGGCCGGGGAGAGCGCCGACCGCTCCGCGGTCATCCGGCTGCGCGCCGGCGCGGGCTACCCGCTGCGGGCGAAGGCCACGGCCGTGCGCGAGGGCGGCGACGGCTGGGACGAGCTGGAGATCCCCTACGGGCACGGACTGGACGCCTGGCTGGTGGAGTTCGGCCCGGACGTCGTGGTGCTGGACCCCGCCGACCTGCGGGCCGACGTGGTGGACCGGCTGCGTGCCGTCGCCAAGGGCTGACCCGACCGCAACATCAGTAGCAACGCCCTGAGGGGGAGACGTACCAGCATGGCTGCCAACGCCATCGACCAGACGCGCCGGATGCTGTCCCTGGTGACGTACCTGCGCGAGCGCCCCGGCGCGCACGTCGCCGACGTCGCCCGCGCCTTCGGGATCACCGAGGACGAGCTGATCTCGGACCTCGACGTGCTGCCCATGTGCGGGACCAGCTTCCGCGGCGGGGACCTGCTCGACATCGACACCGACGGGGAGCGCATCTGGTGGCGCAATCCCGACGCCTCGGGAGAGTCCACCGCCGAGCCCCTGCGGCTGGCCGCCGACGAGGCGACCGCGCTGCTGGTCGCCGCCCGCGCCGTGGCCACCCTGCCCGGCCTGCGCGAGAGCGACCGGGACGCGCTGCTGCGGGCCACCGCCAAGCTGGAGGCCGCCGCGGGCGAGGTCGCCGGCGCCAGCTCCCGGCTGTCGGTGACCTTCGAGTCCGAGGGCGGGGTCTTCGCCGACGTGGACCGGGCCATCGCCGAGCGCCGCCGGCTGTGGCTGCGCTACTACTCGCCCGCGCGCGACGAGCTCACCGAGCGCCGGGTCGACCCGATCAGGCTCTTCGCCGTGGGGCACACCTACATGGAGGGCTGGTGCCACCTCTCCGAGGCCCGGCGCACCTTCCGCCTCGACCGGGTGGCCGAGATCAGGCTGCTCGACGAGCGGGCCGACCCGCCCGCCATCGAGCCGCGCGACCTGTCCGAGGGGCTCGTCCAGCCGGCCGCCGAGGACCCGGAGGTCGTGGTCGAGGTGGGCCCGGGCGGGCGCTGGGTGGCGGAGTACTACCCGCACGACAGCGCCGAGGAGCTCGCCGACGGCGGGCTGCGCATCACCCTGCGCAGCCCGGACCCGGCCTCGCTGCGCCGGCTCGCGCTGCGCCTGGGCCGCGAGGGGCGCATCGTGGCGCCGGTGGAGCTGGCGGACAGCGCCCGGCAGGCGGCGCGGGAAGCACTGGCGGGATACGGGGAACAGGGCTGAGGGGAGCGCCGAGCGATGTCGCCAACGTCCGGGACACCAGGGACATCCGGGACACCGGTCGCCTTCAAGGCGGCCTGTCCCGACTGCCGAGCCCGCTTCGAGCTGGACGCCGGCGCCCTGCGCCTGGCCATCGGCGGCAGCAGGCGCACCACCTTCTACTCCTTCACCTGCCCCGAGTGCGGTGCCTCCGTACGCAAACCGGCCGGTGAGCGGATCGTGGAGCTGCTGACCGGTGGTGGCGTGAGCACCCTGCGCAGCATCTGAGACGGGTGGTGGCCTAGGCTCTTCCCATGCTGTGGCCGATGTTCGCAATTGCCCTGGGCTTCCTCGGGCTCGCCGTCCTCGCCGTCCTCGCGGTGCGGGTGTTCGTGGAGGTGCGGCGGCTGTCGGTGCAGGTCGCGGACGCCAGCCGCCGGATCACGGACGCCTCGGGCGACCTGGAGCGGGCGGCGGGCGACCTGGCGCGCGCGGGCCGGGCCGCACGGCCGTAGCAATGGTGGAGCAACAGTCGTACTGTCGGACTGCCGCGCAAGCAGGGAGACCCCGGGGGATTGCCTGGCGTTAACCCCCGGGGGTTACGATCCTTGTCAGAGCGGCCACCGGATCTTGGGTCCGGGCCGCCCGGCCACCACAACCAGCCGTTTCGGTGAGAAGGAAGACACACATGATCGGCAATCTGAAGCCCCTTGAGATCCTTCTGATCATCGCTGTCATCGTGCTGCTGTTCGGCGCCAAGAAGCTCCCCGACATGGCCCGCTCGCTCGGCAAGTCGGCCCGCATCCTCAAGAGCGAGGCCAAGGCGATGAAGAAGGACGGCGAGGCGGACGACGCCGCCGCGTCCCCGGTCGCCGACGCCGCCCCGCAGCAGCCGGTCGCCCCCCGCACCATCCAGGCCGCGCCCGGTGACGTCACCAGCGCCCGCCCGGTGAGCGAGCCGAACCACACCACCAAGAGCTGACAACGGCCGGTCACGGCGCGCCAGTCATCTGCAACGAGACAAGGGACGTGGGTTGCTCAAGTCTGCCCGCAAGCAGGGGAAGCAGGACCAGAAGGCGAAGGACGCCGAAGGGCGGATGCCTCTCGTCGAGCACCTGCGTGAGCTGAGAAACCGCCTGCTGAAGTCGGTACTGGCGATTCTCGTCATCACCATCGTGGCGGCGGTCTACTACCGGCCGATCATCGACTTCCTGCTGGAGCCCATGCTCAGCTCCGTCGGCTGCGTCAACGGCGCCACCGTCCAGCGCAACGGCGCGCCCTGCGCCGAGATGACCACCAGCGGTCTGACCGCCCCGTTCTCCATCGCGCTGAAGGTCGGCCTGTCCGCCGGCATCGTGCTCTCGGCCCCGGTCTGGCTCTACCAGCTGTGGGCGTTCGCCGCCCCGGGCCTGCACAGGAGCGAGAAGAAGTACGCGCTCAGCTTCGTCGCGGTCGGCGCGCCGCTGTTCCTGACCGGCGCCGTGCTCGCGTACAAGATCCTGCCCCAGACGGCGGAGATCCTCCTCGGCTTCACGCCCGACCACGTCAAGAACCTGCTGCCGGTCGACGACTACCTCGACCTGGTCACGCGCATGGTCGTGGTCTTCGGCATCGCCTTCGAGCTGCCGCTGATGCTGGTGCTGCTGAACTTCACCGGCGTCCTCACCGCCAAGCGCCTCGCCGGCTGGTGGCGCGCCATGGTCCTGGGCATCACGGTCTTCGCCGCCTTCGCGACGCCCACCGGCGACCCGATCACCATGCTGACCCTGGCCTCGCCGATCGTGGCCCTGTACTTCCTCGCGCTGGGCGTGTGCCTCGTCAACGACCGCAGGCGCAAGCGCAACAACCCCGACGCCGGCCTCGACGACGACGAGGCCTCCCAGCTCGACCTGACCCCCTCCGACCTCGGCGACGTCGAGACGGTGGCGGCGCCCGGCGCGCTGCCCGAGCAGGCCGACGGGAGCCGGCACCGGATCAACGGTTACGACGACGCGACCTGACAGGTACATTCCGGTGGGTGAGCGCTGAGATCACCCTCTTCGTCAATCCCACCGCGGGACGCGGCCGGGGCGCGCACGCCGCGCAGCCGGCCGCTTCCGCTCTGCGGGCCGCGGGCTTCTGCGTACGGACGGTCGTCGGCACCGACGCCGAGGACGCGCTGGCCCGGCTGCGGACCGCCGTGCGCGAGGGCACCGGCGCGGTGATCGCGGTCGGCGGCGACGGCATGGTCTCCCTCGCGCTCCAGGCGCTGGCCGGGACGCTGGTGCCGCTCGGAGTGGTCGCGGTGGGCACCGGCAACGACTTCGCCCGCGCGCTCGGCCTGCCCGTACGGGAACCCGCGCAGGCGGGCCGGCTGGCCGCCGAGTCCCTCAAGGAGAGCCGGATCCGGGAGATCGACCTGGGGCGTGCGGCCGGCAAGTGGTACGGGACCGTGCTGTGCTCGGGCTTCGACTCGCGGGTCAACGACCGGGGCAACCGGATGCGGCTGCCGGCGGGCCGGTTCAAGTACGACCTGGCCATGGTCGCCGAGCTGGCCGCCTTCGAGCCCTTCCCGTACCGGATCACCCTGGACGGCGGCGCGGTGATCGAGACCGAGGCCACGCTGGTGGCAGTCGGCAACGGGTCCTCCTACGGCGGCGGGATGCGCATCTGCGCCGACGCCGTACCCGACGACGGCCTGTTCGACATCACGGTCGTCGGCGACTGCAGCCGCGCCACCCTCCTCAAGGTCTTCCCGCAGGTCTACAAGGGGACCCACCTCAGCCACCCGAAGGTGACCGTCCACCGCGCCGCGAAGGTGACCCTGGAGGCCGCCGGGATCACCGCCTACGCGGACGGCGAGCCGCTCGGACCGCTGCCGGTGACCGCCGAATGCGTACCCGGGGCGCTGCGCCTGCTCACTTAAATGATCGCGACTGTTGTCAGAGGTGGCGGGTAGGCTCGATACCAAGATGACCGAAGAACTCTCCCCCGCCGAGCGGTACGCCGCTGCCCGGATCCGCGCCGCCGAAGAGGCCACCGCCCTGGCCCCCTTCCGCGAGCTGTACGAATTCGACCTGGACCCCTATCAGGTCGAGGCCTGCAAGGCACTGGAGGCCGACAAGGGCGTGCTGGTGGCCGCCCCGACCGGCTCGGGCAAGACGATCGTCGGCGAGTTCGCCGTGCACCTTGCCCTCCGACAGGGCCGCAAGTGCTTCTACACGACACCCATCAAGGCCCTGTCGAACCAGAAGTACGCCGACCTCGTCAAGCGCTACGGCGCCGACAAGGTGGGCCTGCTGACGGGCGACAACAGCGTCAACTCCGAGGCGCCCGTGGTCGTGATGACCACCGAGGTGCTCCGCAACATGCTGTACGCGGGCTCGCAGTCGCTGCGCGGCCTCGGCTACGTCGTGATGGACGAGGTGCACTACCTCTCCGACCGGTTCCGCGGAGCCGTCTGGGAGGAAGTGATCATCCACCTCCCCGAGTCGGTGACCCTGGTCTCCCTGTCCGCCACCGTCTCCAACGCCGAGGAGTTCGGCGACTGGCTGGACACCGTGCGCGGCGACACCGAGGTGATCGTCTCCGAGGAGCGGCCCGTACCGCTGTGGCAGCACGTCATGGCCGGCCGGCGGATCTACGACCTCTTCGAGGAGGAGTCCGACCACGGCGGCCGCGGCTCCGCCCGCCGGGAGGTCAACCCCGACCTGCTGCGCATGGCGCGCGAGGAGAACAGCCGCACGTACAACCCGAAGGACCGGCGGCGCGGAAAGATGGTCCGCGAGGCCGACCGCGAGCGCGAGCGGCGCTCCCGCAGCCGCATCTGGACCCCGGGCCGCCCCGAGGTCATCGCCCGCCTGGACAACGACGGGCTGCTGCCCGCCATCAACTTCATCTTCAGCCGGGCCGGCTGCGAGGCCGCCGTCCAGCAGTGCCTGTTCGCGGGCCTGCGGCTCAACGACGACTCCGCCCGGCTGAAGGTGCGCGAGATCGTCGAGGAGCGGACCGCCTCCATCCCCACCGAGGACCTGCACGTCCTGGGGTACTACGAGTGGCTCGAAGGGCTGGAGCGGGGCATCGCCGCGCACCACGCGGGCATGCTCCCCACCTTCAAGGAGGTCGTCGAGGAGCTGTTCGTACGCGGCCTCGTCAAGGCCGTCTTCGCCACCGAGACCCTCGCGCTGGGCATCAACATGCCCGCGCGCACGGTGATCCTGGAGAAGCTGGTCAAGTGGAACGGCGAACAGCACGCCGACATCACCCCCGGTGAGTACACGCAGCTCACCGGCCGGGCCGGGCGGCGCGGCATCGACGTCGAGGGTCACGCGGTCGTGCTGTGGCAGCGCGGCATGGACCCGGCGGCACTCGCCGGGCTCGCGGGCACCCGTACGTATCCGCTGCGCTCCAGCTTCAAGCCCTCCTACAACATGGCCGTCAACCTCGTGCAGCAGTTCGGGCGGCACCGCTCGCGCGAGCTGCTGGAGACCTCCTTCGCGCAGTTCCAGGCCGACCGCTCGGTCGTCGGGATCTCCCGTCAGGTGCAGCGCAACGAGGAGGGCCTGGAGGGCTACCGGGAGGGCATGACCTGCCACCTCGGCAACTTCGAGGAGTACGCGCAGCTGCGCCGCGACCTCAAGGACCGCGAGACCGACCTGGCCAAGCAGGGCGCGGCCCAGCGGCGGGTGCAGGCGGCCGGTTCGCTGGAGAGGCTCAAGCCGGGCGACGTCATCCACGTGCCGACCGGCAAGTTCGCCGGGCTCGCCCTGGTCCTGGACCCGGGTGTGCCGGCGGGGCGGTCCAACGGGCACCGCGGGCACGAGTACACCGAGGGCCCGCGCCCGCTGGTGCTCACCGCCGAGCGGCAGGTCAAGCGGCTCGCCGCGATCGACTTCCCGGTCCCGGTCGAGGCCATCGAGCGGATGCGGATCCCCAAGACGTTCAACGCCCGCTCTCCGCAGTCCCGTCGGGACCTGGCCTCCCAGCTGCGCGCCAAGGCCGGGCACATCGCGCCCGACCGGCACAAGAGGGGCCGGGCGGCGGCCGCCGACGACCGGGAGATCACCCGGCTGCGCGCGGCGCTGCGGGCGCACCCCTGCCACGGCTGCGACGAGCGCGAGGACCACGCCCGCTGGGCGGAGCGCTACCACCGGCTCAAGCGGGACACCCAGCAGCTGGAGCGGCGCATCGAGGGGCGGACGAACACCATCGCCCGCACCTTCGACCGGATCCACGCGCTGCTGACCGAACTGGACTACCTGCGCGAGGACGAGGTCACCGAGCACGGCCGGCGCCTCGCCCGGCTGTACGGCGAGCTCGACCTGCTGGCGTCGGAGTGCCTGCGCGCCGGTGTCTGGGAGGGCCTGAGCCCGGCCGAACTGGCCGCCTGCGTCTCGGCGCTGGTCTTCGAGGCGCGCCAGTCCGACGACGCGGTCGCCCCGAAGGTGCCGGGGGGCGCGGCGAAGGAGGCGCTCGGCGAGATGGTCCGCATCTGGGGCCGGCTCGACGCGCTGGAGGAGGAGCACCGCATCAACCAGGCGGAGGGCGTGGGCCAGCGCGAGCCGGACCTCGGCTTCGCGTGGGCGGCGTACCAGTGGGCCTCCGACAAGAGCCTGGACGAGGTGCTGCGCGAGGCGGAGATGCCGGCCGGCGACTTCGTGCGCTGGTGCAAGCAGGTCATCGACGTGCTGGGGCAGGTGGCCGCGGCGGCACCGTCCTCCTCGGCTCCGCCGTCTTCGGAGGGCGGGAGCACGGTGGCGCGAAATGCCCGTAAGGCCGTGGACGCGCTGCTTCGGGGCGTAGTGGCCTACAGCTCGGTCGGGTAGGTCTTTTTGGGGCTTCCTCCGAAGATTGGGATGGCCGGATCTCATCTCTTGCCATGATCGATTCGGCGTGCCCTGTGCGACGATCGAGTCCATGAGTGGGGGAGCGGGAGAGGGTGCGAGACGGGTCGGTCGGCCGCGCGCCGATCAGCTGAGACCGGACAGCGGCCGGCCGCCGCGCGAGGAACTCCTGTGCGCGGCGGCCGAGCTGTTCACCGTCAAGGGGTACGCGGCCACCACCACGCGGGCGGTGGCCGAACGGGCCGGAATGCGCCAGGCCACGATGTACCACTATTTCGGCGGCAAGGAGGAACTCCTCGCCGAGCTCCTGGAGTCCACGGTCGCCCCCTCGCTGGTGCTGGCCCGTCGGCTGCTCGCCGAACCGCAGCGGCCGGCCGCCGAGCGGCTGTGGGAGTTGTGCCGCTCCGACGTGCTGCTGCTGTGCGGGGGGCCGTACAACCTGGGCGCCCTCTACCTCCTGCCCGAGGTGGGCGGCTCGCGGTTCATCCAGTTCCGCCGGATGCGCCTCGAACTCAAGGACACCTACCGGACGTTGCTCGACGGCACCGCCGCCGGGGTCGAACTCTCCGGCGACCGGGCCGGGTTGGCGCTGCGCAACGACCTGGTCTTCGGCCTCATCGAAGGGGTCATGCTGATCCACCGGGCCGATCCCGCCCGGCCGGTGGCCGCCTTCGCCGAGGCCACCGCCGACGCCGCGCTGCGGATCGCCGGCGTGGGCCGGCCGCCGCCGCCCGGCTGACCCCGCGGTCCCGCCAGCCCGCTAGCCGGCCTCCCAGCCTTCCCGGTCGTGCCAGGCCTGCAAGGCGCGGCCGCTCTCGAAGCGGTGTGCCGCACCGGTGACGGGATCGGTGAACTCCAGCACCTTGGCGAGCAGTTGCAGGGGCCGCCGGTAGTCGTCCGGCGCCGGATCGGTGACCTGCGGGTACACCGGATCGCCGAGGATCGGCAGGCCCAGGCTGTTCATGTGCACCCGCAGCTGGTGGGTGCGGCCGGTGTGCGGGACCAGCCGGTAGCGCCCCAGACCGCCCTCGGACTCGACCAGCTCGATCACGCTCTCGGCGTTCGGCTCGGCGTCCGGGACCTCCACGGCGGCGATGACCCCGCGCAGCTTCTCGATGTGGCTGCGGACCGTACGGGGCACGGCGAGCCCGGGATCCAGGGCCGCGAGGGCCTCGTACTCCTTGCGGATCCGCCGCTCCTGGAACAGCGTCTGGTACGCCCCGCGGTCCTCCGGGCGGATGCTGAAGATCACCAGTCCCGCGGTGAGCCGGTCCAGCCGGTGCGCGGGGCTCAGCTCGGGCAGGTCGAGTTCCTCGCGCAGCCGCGCCAGGGCCGTCTGGAACACGTGGCTGCCGCGCGGGGTGGTCGCCAGGAAGTGCGGCTTGTCCACCACCAGCAGGTGCTCGTCGCGGTGGACGACGGGAATCGGGAACGGCACGGGCTGCTCGGGCGGCATGTCGCGGTGGAACCACAGGTAGGAGCCCGGCTCGTACGGGTCCCGCGCGTCCAGCACCCGGCCCCCGGCCCCCAGCACCCGGCCGGTCGCCAGCAGGCGGGCCATCGACTCGGCGCCGCGGGTGCCCGCGTAGCGCGCGGTGAGCCAGCTGCCGAGATCGGGCCAGATCCCCTGCGGGTCGCCGGGCAGGCGCAGCCGGACGGGGTCGATGCCGGCGATCTGGGGGAGGGGCGATTCGGGGGCCCGCTTGTGGCGTTTCATCGGGTCCAGGCTAAGTGGCCGCTCCTGGTCCGGGCCAAGCGGCTACTGCTGGGTGAAGGTCCCCATGTGGTTGCCGTCCAGGTACTCCACGCGGACCGTGCCGTCGGAGAAGAACACCCCGGTGCGGCCCGCCGCGTTCTCCCCGGCGGTCTCGTAGCTGAAGGTGTCCCCGTCGTAGTGGCTGAGCGGGAAGCGCATCGGCTTCGGGCCGAGCGAGAGGGTCAGGCCGCCGTCGGCGCCCGCCGTGACGGTGAGTCTGCCGAAGTACGGGTTGTCGTAGGTCCCGGTGTACGCCGAGTCGTCCTGGGCCGGCTTCGCGCCCGCGGGCGGGTGCGCGTAGTCGGTCTCGGAGCGGCCCTGGGATTCCAGCTCCGCGTAGAGGGAGCGGGCCAGGGGCAGCCAGTCGGTGGTCGCCTTGCCGTACGCGGCGGTGTCGAAGAAGTCCAGGGCCACGGCGTCGGCGAGGCCGACGGGGGCGCCGTTGGTGAGCACGACGATGCCGAGCCGCTCCAGTGGCAGCATCGTCACGTTCGCGTTGGTGCCGAGCAGGAAGGCACCGGAGTGGCTCAGGCGCAGCCGGCCGGCGTCGTCGTAGGAGACGTTCCAGCCCAGCCCGTAGAAGCCGGTGCGGCCGGCGGCCCCGCTGGGCGGCTGCGAGACGATCTCGGGCAGGTGCGTACGGGCGAGGGTGTCGGCCGGGACGATCCGCTTCCCGTCGAGGGAGCCGTCGCCGAGTTGGAGCCGCAACCAGCGGGACAGGTCGCGGGCGGTGGAGCTGACTCCGCCGGCCGGTGCCTGCGCGTCGGGGTTGCGCACGAAGCGGGGGCTCCACGTGCCGTCGGGGTTCTTGACGTGGGTGGAGGCACGGTTGGCGGCGTTCTCGTAGGCGGAGAACAGGGTGCTCGTGCGGGTCATGCCGGCGGGCTTGAAGAGGGTGTCCTCGCTCAGCTTCTGCCAGCTCGTGCCCTTGGCCCTGGCGACGGCCTCGGCGGCGGCCGTGAGACCGAAGTTGGTGTAGGCGTAACTGGAGCGGAACGCGGTCAGCGGCTCCAGGCGCAGGTGGTCGAGGATGTACGACTGGTCGTAGCCGAGGTCCTCCAGGAGGTCTCCCGCATGGTCGGGCAGGCCGCTGCGGTGGGAGAACAGGTCGGCGGTGGAGACGTGCCCGGTGACCCACGGGTCCTTGAGGGCGAAGCCCGGCAGGTCGGTGTGGCGGTCCCACTCGTCGGCGGAGGTGAGGGCGCCGGCGACGACCGTGGAGGAGACCGGTTTGGAGAGCGAGGCGATCTGGAAGACGGTGTCGGGATCCACCTTGGCGCTCTCGCCGGTGCGCCGCAGGCCGAAGCCCTTGAGGTAGAGGACCTCGTCGTCGTGGACCACCGCGACCGAGACCCCGGGGACGCCGGTGCGGGTCATCATGTCGTTGACCGTGGCGTCGAGCCGGCCCACTGCCGTCTTGACCTGGGCGTCGCTGATCTGGGGTTTCGGCGCGGGGGGCGGGCTGGGTGCGGCCGCCGCCGTCGCCGCGGCCAGGAGTGCAGCGGCCCCGGCCGAGCCGATGACGCGTACCGTGCGCATGGCTCATTGTCCCGCCGGACGGGTGAACGCGCTTGCGGAGCAGGCGCACATCGAGCCCGGCGCCGGACGCGCGGCGGACTCAGGCGGCGGAGCGCATCTCCTGCTCGGCTTCCACGGCGGCGTTCCAGTCGCGCTTGATCGCGCGCCAGCCCTCGTCCGTCTCGCCGTGGCGCCAGTAGCCCGAGATGGACAGGCGCTCGCGGGGGATGCCGCGCTCCACGCGCAGGTGGCGGCGCAGCTCCTTGACGAAGCCGGCCTCGCCGTGGACGAAGGCGTGGACGTCCGCGGAGGGGAACCGCAGGGCGGACACGGCCTCCACCAGGGCCTCGCCGACCGGGCGGCCGGCGCGGTGGATCCAGACCGGCACGATGCCGCACGCGGTGGCGATCTTCTGCTCGTCGTCCGGGCCCTCGACCTCGACGAAGGCGAGCACCTTCGCGCCGACCGGCATCCGCTCCATCGCCGCGCCGATGGCCGGCAGGGCGCTCTCGTCGCCGACCAGGAGGTGCCAGCCGGCCTCGGGCTGCGGGGCGTAGCCCCCGCCCGGGCCGAGGAACCGTACGACCTCGCCCGGCTGGACGCGGGCCGCCCAGGGGCCGGCCAGGCCCTCGTCCCCGTGCACCACGAAGTCCAGCGTCAGTTCGAGGTGGGCCGGGTCCCAGCAGCGCACGGTGTACGCCCGCTGGCGCGGCCACTCCTCGCGCGGGTGCGCCGAGCGGATCTGCTCCAGGTCCCAGGGCTCGGCGTAGCGGACGCCCTCGGCGGCGAAGAGCAGCTTGACGTAATGGTCGGTGAACTCGCCGGCGTGGAATCCGGCCAGCCCCTCACCGCCCAGCACGATCCGCACCATGTGCGGCGTCAACCGCTCGGTGCGTACGACGACTGCGGTGCCGACTGTGCGGACGCGTCCTTCTGCCACGGCGTATCCCCTGACTCCCCAGAAACTTAGGATTACCTAAGTTAGCACCTCAAGTGCGCAGCGCGCTGCTCAGGCGCGACACGGCTCCGGTCAGACCCCACCGGTGCGCAAGAGCATCGACGAGTTCCGGCTGCGCGGGGACCGCGGGCAGGGCGGGGTCGAACTCGGGCAGCGGGACGTCGGAGGCCACCTGCACCACCTTCGGGGCCACCGCCAGATATGGCCGGGACTCGTCCAGACGCTTGCGCTGGGTGGGTGTCAGCTTCGACTTCGGATCGTCGATCGCGGCGATGATTCCGGCCAGCGTGCCGTACGCGTCGAGGAGCTTGGCCGCCGTCTTCTCGCCGATGCCCGGCACGCCCGGCAGGCCGTCACTGGGGTCGCCGCGCAGCAGTGCCAGGTCCGCGTATCCGGGGCCGTCCACCCCGTACTTCTCGCGCAGCCAGGCCTCGTCCGTCACCTGCAGGGAGCCGACGCCCTTGAGTGGGTACAGCACGCGCCGCCGCTTGGCGTCGTCCACCAGCTGGTAGAGGTCCCGGTCGCCCGTGACGATGTCCACCGGCCCGGTGGCGCGGGCCGTCAGGGTGCCGATCACGTCGTCCGCCTCGTACCCGGCGACCCCCACGCGGGCGATCCCGAACGCGTCCAGGGCCGTCTCGATGATCGGTACCTGCGGGGCCAGCGTGTCCGGGGTCTCCTCCACGTCCGGGCCGGTGGCGGTCTCCTCGGCGACCCGGTGGGCCTTGTACGAGGGGATCAGCTCGACCCGCCAGTGCGGCCGCCAGTCGGCGTCCATGCACGCCACCAGATCGTCCGGCCGGTGGTCCTGCACCAGGCGCCCGATGAAGTCGAGCAGCCCGCGCACGGCGTTGACCGGGGTGCCGTCGGGGGCCTTCACGGAGTCCGGCACACCGAAGTACGCGCGGTAGTAGAGGGAGGCGGTGTCCAGGAGCATCAGGCGTCGTGTCGTCGTCACGACGACGATGATGCCGCACCCGCAGAACCCAGGGCCGCCGGGAAAGCGCTCGATGCGCGGTGGGCCGGTCAGCCCGTGCACGCGAAACCGGGGGCGGTTGCTGCGTAAGGTGCTTACAGCACACCCATGTGCGACGGACAAGGGGAGGGCAGCCCCGACATGAACGACAGGGACGGCACGCACGACCTGTACGCAGCGGACGGCAAGAGCGAGCGGAACGGCCGGGACGACAAGTACGACGACCGGGACGACAAGCACAAGGACGCCAAGGAGCCACTGCGGGTGGGCGTGGCCGTGCGCAAGCGGCGCCGCGCGCTGCACCTGACGCTCGCCGCCGTGTCGGCGCGCAGCGGCCTGTCGGTGCCCTTCCTGAGCCAGATAGAGAACGAGCGGGCCCGGCCCAGCATGCGGTCCCTGGAGCGGGTCGCGGACGCGCTGGAGACCACCGCCGTCGAACTGCTGGCCGCCTCCGACACCGCGCGCACGGTGGACCTCGTACGGGCCGGTGACGACTCCGGGCTCACCCCCGTCCCGGGGGTACGGCCCCTGGTGCGCGGGCACCACCAGCTGCACGCGCTGGAGTTCACCGGCGACCAGGACGCGGGACGCGAGTACCAGCACCGCAACGACGAGCTGATGTACGTGGTCTCCGGCGCGTGCCAGGTGGAGGCCGAGGGGCGGGCGTACCGGCTGGAGAGCGGCGACGCGCTGTTCCTCTCGGGCGGGGTCCGGCACCGGTGGCGGGCCGTCACCGAGGACACCCGGATCCTCGTCGTCGCCGTCGGGGACCACATCCACGCCACCTCCGAGCCGCCGGCGCCGGGGCGCTGAGCCGGATGCGGGTCGTCTCGCTGGTGCCGTCGCTGACCGAGGCGGTGGCGTCAAGCGCGCCCGGACTGCTGGTCGGGGTGACCGACTGGTGCACGCACCCCGCGGACCTCGGGGGCGCCGCGCGGATCGGGGGCACGAAGAACCCCGACGTACCGGGGATCGCGGAGCTGCGCCCGGACCTGGTGATCGCCAACGAGGAGGAGAACCGGGCCCCGGACCTGGCGGCGCTGCGGGCGGCCGGGCTGGAGGTGCTGGTCACCGAGGTCCGGGACCTGCCGCAGGCGTTCGCCGAACTGGACCGGGTCCTGGTGGGAGCGCTGGGGCTGGAGCGGCCCGAGTGGCTCGACCGTGCCGAGGCCGCCTGGGCGGACGTGGAGCCCGTCGGGGAGCTCCGCGCCTTCGTGCCCGTCTGGCGGCGGCCCTGGATGGTGCTGGGCCGGGACACCTTCGCCGGGGACGTGCTCGCCCGGCTGGGGGTGCGCAATGCCTATGCGGGGCACCCGGAGCGGTACCCGAAGGTGCCGGTGGAAGAGCTGGCCGCCGCCGGCTGCGATCTGGTGGTGCTCCCCGACGAGCCGTACGCCTTCAGTGCGCAGGACGGTCCGGAGGCCTTCCCCGGCCTCCGGGCCGCCCTCGTGAGCGGACGCCACCTGACCTGGTACGGGCCCTCGCTGGCAGAGGCCCCGGCGGTCCTGTCGGCGGCGATCAGGCGGTCTTCGGCAGCAGCCGGCCGGTGAACAGGCCGCGCAGGGTGTGGACCGCGGCGAGCAGCCAGGCGGTGACCAGGCCCAGGAAGAGGGCGGTGGCCAGCCAGGCGAAGGCGTCCAGGCCGGTGTGGCGGGCCAGTCCGGCCGCGCCGGTGACGCAGGTGCCGACGGGGAAGGTCAGGGCCCACCAGGTCATCGCGAAGCCCATGCCGTTACGGGCGGCCCGCACCAGCATGGCTGCGGCGAGGGCAAGCCACAGCAGGGCGAAGCCCATCACGGGCACCCCGTAGACCACGGCGAAGGCGCCGAAGGCATGGGCGTAGGAGGCGTCGATGGCGCCGGGTGCCACGTCCGCGAGCTGGTTGACGGCGGTGGTGGACTGCCCGAGGGGGCCCAGGACCAGGAACAGGGTGGGGGTCAGGGCCAGGGGCAGGGGCCCGTGCACGATCAGGCGGCCGAAGACCAGGGGGAGCATCAGCAGGGTGGCCAGCAGGCTGATGCCGAACATGGCGTAGCAGGCGAGCAGCAGGGCCTCGCGGGGCTGCCCGGCGGGCAGGTGGGGGACGAGCAGGGGCCCGACGGCGGCGGAGACCATGGGGGAGACCACGGGCAGCAGCCAGACGGGGGTGGCCTGGGAGGCCTCGACCTTGTGCCGCGCCACCATCAGGTAGGGCACGACGACGGCCATGACCAGGCCGATCACGGTGCCGGCGGTGAACAGGACCGTGTCCACCGCTATCGCCGCGGGCATTCCGATCAGGTCCTTGCCGACGATCAGGGTGCCGCCGCCGACGGCCAGCAGGGCCATCGAGAGGCAGCCGTAGAAGGGGGCCACGGCGGGGTCGAGGAGGTGGGCGCGGGCCTGGTCGCGGTGGTGGAGCCAGTGCCCGGCGCGGGCGGTCAGCAGTATGGCGAGGGCCACGGCGGACAGCGCCCAGACGAGCTGGCAGGCCGCGCGCTGCCCGGGGAGCTGGTACGGGAGGGTCGCTCCGGCGTTGGCGATGATGGCCGTGCCCATGACCGAGGCGTACCAGTTCGGGCCGAGGTGGCGCAGGGCGGGGACCTTGTGGGTCCGGGTGAGTTCGATGACGGTGCGGGGTCGCACGATGGTGGTGGCCATGGGTCCAGCGTCGTCGCAGGTGGGAGCGGGCGGCAGAGGTCGCACTCCTATGAGGCCATAAACTGATGTTATGGGTGATGAGGACGTAGTACCGCTGGCGCACCGCGTGCCGGACCTGGGCGCGCTGGAACTTCTGCTGGCGGTCGCGCGGATCGGCAGCCTGAGCGGGGCCGCGCGCCGGCTGGGCATCACCCAGCCCGCGGCGAGCAGCCGGATCCGGGCGATGGAGACCCGGCTGGGGGTGGCCCTGGTGGACCGCTCCCCGCGCGGCTCGACGCTCACGGCGGAGGGCGCGCTCGTCACCGACTGGGCCCGGCGGGTGGTGGAGGCCGCGGAGGCCTTCGACGCGGGGGCGCAGGCGCTGCGCGGGCGGCGGGACTCGCGGCTGCGGGTGGCGGCCAGCATGACCATCGCGGAGTACCTGCTGCCCGGCTGGCTGATCGCCCTGCGCGGGGACCGCCCGGACACGGCGGTGTCCCTGCACGCCGGGAACTCGGCGGACGTCGCCCAGCGGGTCCTGGCCCACGAGGCGGACCTGGGCTTCGTGGAGGGGCTGAGCGTCCCCGACGGGCTGGACTCCGCCGTCATCGCGCAGGACCGCCTGGTGGTGGCGGTGGCGCCGCAGCACCCCTGGGCGCGGCGCTCGAAGGGGGTGGACGCCGGGGAACTGGCGTCGACCCCGCTGATCCTGCGCGAGCGCGGCTCGGGCACCCGGCAGGTCCTGGACGCAGCCCTGGCGGGGTCCGGGGGCCTGGCCGCGCCGCTGCTGGAGCTGGCCTCGACCACCGCGGTCAAGGCGGCGGCGCTGAGCGGGGCCGGGCCGTGCGTCCTGTCGGAACTCGCGCTGGACGACGAGCTGTCGGCCCGCCGGCTGGTGGAGGTGCCCGTACCGGGCGCCGCCCTGGCCCGCGCACTGCGCGCCGTCTGGCCGACGGGGGCCCGCCCGTCGGGCCCGGCCCGTGACCTGCTGTCGCTGACCCGGCGGCGTACGTAGGCCGTTCGGGCGAGGAGGGATCGAGTCGGCGGGGGTCGGACGGTGACCCGGGGCCGCCCCCTTCAGGAAGGTGGCCCTGCACGTTGCCGCCCGTTGTGAAAGGAAGCACCCCCATGCGTCTTTGCCACGCAGCCGTCGCCGCCTTCGCCGCCACGGGGATCTTCGAGTAGGCGTACGTCGGCCCCGGCGGCGCCACGCACCGGGCGCACCTGGAGGGCCGGGCGGGCGGCGATTGCCAGACCTTCCCCGAGGCCGCCGACCCCAGCGCCGGCGAGCCCGCGCACTCGCCGCGCAACCGGACCACCGCGACGGCCACGGTGTTCACCGAACCGGACTGCGAGGGCGGCTGGTTCACGTTGAAGCCGCTCACGGGCCAGGCTCGGACCGGATGAAGATCCGGTCGGTCAACGTCGACGGCTGATCCCGCTAGGGGGGCGCCGGGCGCAGTGGGCCGCCCCCGCCCTCGCGCTCGCCCTGACCACGCCGCCGCCGGTCTGGTGGTCGCGCCCGCCGCCCAGGCGGCTCCCGCCCTCTGCGGGACCGACGTCTCCGACTTCACGGGTGCCACCACCAAGGACCCTCCGGGTCAACGCGCTCAACCACGGGCAGCTCATCTTCCCCACCTACACCGGCGGGATCGGCCGGGTCACGGACGTGGCCTGCAGCGCCGGGCTGCTCCGTCCAGCCGGGTCACCACCATCACCGGCACCGTGACCACCACCGGCGTGGAGAAGGCCCCGGGCCTGCTCAAGACGCTCAACTTCACCGCCAGCCGCGTCTGATCGCCCCGGGAGGGGGGATCCACGGGGCCCCGGCGCCGGGGGAGAGGCGCCGGGGCCCGTCGGGGCGGAGCGGGGTCAGCCCACCGGCACCGCGACCGCCCGGCGGGCGGCGGCCGCCTCGACGAGGGAGGCCATCACCCGGGTGTCCTTGTCCCGCTCCGGGTGCCACTGGACGCCCAGGACGTGGCGGGAGCGGTCGGGGTCCTCGATCGCCTCGACCGTGCCGTCGACCGCGTGGGCCGAGACGACCAGGCCGCGGCCGAGGCGGTCCACCGCCTGGTGGTGGTAGGTCGGGACCTCCGCCTCCTCCGGGACCAGCGCCGCGTAGCGGGTGCCCGGCACCGGCCGGACCGGGTGCCAGGAGGTGACGCCCGGGGTGTCGACGTGGCCGTCGATGTGCTGGTGCAGCGTCCCGCCCAGGACCACGTTCAGTGCCTGCATGCCCCGGCAGATCCCCAGCAGCGGCACGCCGGAGGCGAGCGCGGCCCCGATCAGAGCCAGCTCCCAGTGGTCGCGCACCGTGGCGGGCGCGCCCGTGCGGGGGTCGCGGGCGGCTCCGTAGTGGACCGGGTCCACGTCGGGGCCGCCCGCGATGACCAGGCCGTCCACTCGGCTCAGCACCTCCGCCGCCCTCCCGGGTTCGTCCGGCGGCAGCAGCACGGCCGCGCCGCCCGCTGCCTGGACGAGTTCGTAGTACCCGGTGGGGACCAGGGCCGTGGGAAGGTCCCACACCCCGTAGCGGGTGGAATCCTCCACGTAGGTGGAGATGCCGATGAGCGGCCTGTGCACGGTTGTTACCTCCAGAGGGCTGTTCGGGGGCAGGATTTCAGTCGCGGGACAGTTCCGCCTCCGCTTCCGCGAGGGCCGCGAACTCTTCCTCGGGTGCGGAGGCCACCAGGTGGTGCCGACTGTAGAGCGCGAAGTAGGCCAGGGCGACGGCGTACACGGCCAGCGCGATGAAAGCCGCGTCCTTGTCCACCAGGAAGGTGGCGACCAGGGCCGAGAGGGCGAGTACGAAAGCGACCGATGAGGTCGCGACGCCGCCCGGAGTGCGGTACGGACGCTCCAGGTCCGGCTCGCGGCGGCGCAGGACGATGTGGGACAGGGCCATCAGGGCGTAGCTGATGGTCGCGCCGAAGACCGCGATGTTCAGCATGCGGGGGCCGTTGCCGGTGGCGGCGGCCAGGGCGAAGCCGATCGCGCCGGGGATCAGCAGGCCCAGGTAGGGGGCCTTGCGCCGGGAGGTCAGGGAGAGGAAGCGCGGGAGGTAGCCCGCCCGGGACAGGGCGAACAGCTGCCGCGAGCCGGCGTAGATGAGGGAGAAGAAGGAGGCCACGAGCCCGGCGAGACCCGCGTAGTTGACGAAGGTCTTCAACCAGGACAGGCCGGGGTTGCCCTCCAGGGCGACGACCAACGGGTTGCCCGCGTCCTTGATGGCGTCGGCGCCGCGCGCCCCGGTCGAGGCGAGGAAGGTGATCAGCGCCAGCAGGATCAGGATGCCCATCGAGATCGACAGGGCGCGGGGCATGGAGCGCACCGGGTCCTTGGCCTCCTCGGCCGCCAGCGGCACGCCCTCGACGCCGAGGAAGAACCACATGCCGAAGGGGAAGGCGGCCCAGATGCCGAGGATGCCCAGCGGCAGCCAGGAGCCCGCGCCGAAGGCGGTGGTGTCCACGGCGATGTCGTCGAGGTTGCCCGCGTCGAACTCGGTGAAGGCGCCGACGGCGAAGACGACCAGCGCGAGGACGGCGACGGCGGTGACGACGAGCGAGAAGCGCAGGGCCTCGCCGACGCCCCAGAGGTGGATGCCGATGAAGATGGCGAAGCAGGCGAGGTAGACGGGCCAGCCGGAGGTGAGGCCGAAGAGGTTGAGGGACTCGACGTAGTCGCCGATGAAGATGGCGATGGCGGCGGGGGCGAGGATGTACTCGATGAGGATGGCGGTGCCGGTCAGGAAGCCGCCCCAAGTGCCCAGCGCCCGGCGGGCGAAGCCGTAGCCGCCGCCGGCGGTCGGCAGGATCGCCGACAGCTCCGCGAGGGAGAAGACCAGGCAGGCGTACATCGCGCCCATCAGGAGGGTCGCTATGGCGAGGCCGCCGAAACCGCCCTGGGCGAGGCCGATGTTCCAGCCGGAGAAGTCGCCGGAGACGACGTACGCGACGCCGAGGCCGGTGAGGAGCAGCCAGCCGGCGCTGCCGCGGCGCAGGGTGCGGCGCTCCAGATAGCCGTCGCCCTCGGGGACGGCCTTCGCCGGGGACGTGGTGGGGTCGGGCACGGCTGCCAGCCGTGCCTCGGTGTCGTCGGCCATGTGCGCTCCTGCCTAGGGCAATGGTTGTGGGGCGTACCTTTGCCCCTCGGGAGTGGCAGGCGCAAGACCCGTGCGTTAAACAGGGGTTACGAAAACCTCTCCGGACGTCGGCCACCCTGCCCCGGAGCTCAGGCCAGAAACCCCCGCAGCAGCGCGGCCGTGCCGCAGCAGTGCTCGCGCATCACCTCGCGCGCCGCGTCCGCGTCCCGCTCCAGCACCGCCTCCACCAGGGCGGTGTGCTGCTGCTGCGAGTGCTCCAGGTTGCGCACCAGCAGCGGGATGCAGTCCAGCAGGTCGTTCACGGTGGCCCGGACGGCCGCGTACTGGGCCGTGAGCGTGGCGGATCCGGCCAGTTCGCACAGGGTGAGGTGGAAGAGGGTGTCCTGGCGCCGGTAGTCGGCGAGCTGGGCGTCATGGGTGGCCGTCAGCGCCCCGAGCAGCCGCTCCGCGCCCTCCTCGGTCAGCCCCTGGGAGGCGCACAGTCCGGCCGCGCCCACCTCCAGGACCTCGCGGAACCGCAGGACGTCCTCGATGTCCACGCCCGCCACCCGCCGGCGCAGCTCCTCCTCGGCGCCGCCCGCCGGGGTGTCGGGGCGGGGCAGCACGAACGTTCCGCCGTACCGGCCGCGCCGGGCCTCCACCAGGCCCTGGTCCTGGAGGACCTTCAGCACCTCGCGGAGCGTGACCCGGCTGATGCCCATCCGCTCGGCCAGCTCCCGCTCGGGCGGGAGCCGTTCCCCGCCGGGCACCAGGCCGAGCCGGACCACTTGCAGGATCTGCTCCAGCGCCTCCTCGAAACCGCTGCCCGCCCGCACCTGCCGCAGTACGGGATTCAGCCGCGCGACGGCGCCGCCTTCACTCGCCGTATCGGTCATGTCGGCTCCTCCCCTTCCCAAGCAATGGTTCTATTCAATACCTTAGGCGCACTCGGCTCACCGAAGGAGAGATTCCCGTGGTAGACCGCAAGCCGCCGCTCGCGACCGAGGAGCTCCGTGCCCTCGTCGCCAGCGGTGAGATCGACACAGTGGTCCTGGCCTTCCCCGACATGCAGGGGCGGCTCCAGGGCAAGCGGTTCGCCGCACAGTTCTTCCTCGACGAGGTCCTCGCGCACGGCACCGAGGGCTGCAACTACCTCCTCGCCGTCGACACCGACATGAACACCGTCGACGGATACGAGATGTCCTCCTGGGACCGGGGATACGGCGACTTCGCCATGCACCCCGACCTCGCCACCCTGCGCCGGATCCCCTGGAACCCCGGCAGCGCCTTCCTCATGGCCGACCTCGCCTGGAACGACGGCTCGCCCGTCGTCGCCGCGCCCCGCCAGATCCTGCGCCGGCAGCTGGAGCGCCTCGCCGAGCACGGGTACACCGCGATGGTCGGCACCGAGCTGGAGTTCATGGTCTTCCAGGACACCTACGAGCAGGCCTGGAACTCCCACTACAAGAACCTGACCCCCGCCAACCAGTACAACATCGACTACTCCGTCCTCGGGACCGGCCGCATCGAGCCCCTGCTGCGCCGCATCCGCAACGAGATGCAGGCCGCGGGCCTGGTCGTCGAGTCGGCGAAGGGGGAGTGCAACCTCGGCCAGCACGAGATCGCCTTCCGCTACGACGAGGCGCTGACCACCTGTGACCAGCACGCGGTCTACAAGACCGGGGCGAAGGAGATCGCCGCCCAGGAAGGCGTCTCGCTCACCTTCATGGCCAAGTACGACGAGCGCGAGGGCAACTCCTGTCACATCCACCTCTCGCTCAGCGACGCCGACGGACGCAACGCCATGGCCGGTGAGGACCCCGACGGCCCCGGCCATCACGGTGGAATGTCACCCGTGATGCGCCACTTCCTGGCCGGTCAGTTGGCCGCGCTGCGCGACTTCTCCCTTCTCTACGCCCCGAACATCAACTCGTACAAGCGTTTCCGCCCGGGATCCTTCGCCCCGACCGCGGTCGCCTGGGGCGTGGACAACCGGACCTGCGCCCTGCGCGTCGTCGGCCACGGCCGCTCCATGCGCTTCGAGAACCGCCTCCCCGGCGGCGACGTCAACCCGTACCTCGCCGTCGCGGGCCTGGTCGCGGCCGGTCTCTACGGCGTCGAGAACCGCCTGGAACTGCCCGAGGCCTGCCCGGGCAACGCCTACACCGCCGACTACGCCCACGTCCCGACGACCCTGCGCGAGGCCGCCGAACTCTGGGAGAACAGCGAGATCGCCAAGGCCGCCTTCGGGCCCGAAGTGGTCGCCCACTACCGGAACATGGCCCGCGTGGAACTGGACGCCTACGACTCCGCCGTGACCGACTGGGAGCTGCGCCGCTCCTTCGAACGCCTGTAAAACCCCTCCCCTGAGAAGATCTGTGAGGAACCACGTGTCCGATGAGCTGGCCCCCCTCGAACTAGAGGTCCTGAACCCGGCCACCGAGGAAGTCATCGCCACCGTCCCGGCCGCCACACGGGACGATGTCGACGCCGCCGTCGCAAGGGCCGCCGCGGCCCAGCGCGGCTGGGCCGCCGCCGCCCCCGCCGACCGGGCCAGACTGCTCCGCCGCTTCGCCGCGGTCGTCGACGGCCACATCGAGGAACTGGCGCAGCTGGAGGTCCGCGAGGCCGGCCACACCATCGGCAACGCCCGCTGGGAAGCCGGCAACGTACGGGACCTGCTCGACTTCGCCGCCGGGGGAGTGGAACGCCTCGCCGGCCGCCAGATCCCCGTCGCCGGCGGCATCGACGTGACCTTCCTCGAACCCCTCGGCGTCATCGGCGTGATCGCCCCCTGGAACTTCCCCATGCCGATCGCCGCCTGGGGCCTGGCCCCCGCCCTGGCCGCGGGCAACGCCGTCATCCTCAAGCCCGCCGAGACCACCCCGCTCACCGCGCTGCGCCTCGCCGAACTCGCCCTCGAAGCCGGGATCCCCGAGCACCTCTTCCAGGTGCTCCCCGGCCGGGGTACCGAAACGGGCGACGCGCTGGTCGAGCACCCGGGCGTCGCGAAGATCGTCTTCACCGGCTCCACCAGGGTCGGCAAGCAGATCATGGCCAAATGCGCCGACCGCGTGAAGCGGGTCACCCTCGAACTCGGCGGCAAGAGCCCCAACATCGTCTTCGCCGACGCGGACCTGGAGGCCGCGGCGGCCGCCGCACCCATGTCCTTCCTGGACAACACCGGGCAGGACTGCTGCGCCCGCACCCGCATCCTCGTACAGCGCTCGGTCTACGACCGGTTCCTGGACCTGGTGGCCCCCGGGATCGAGGGCGTGGTCGTGGGTGACCCGGCCGACGAGAAGACGCAGATGGGGCCGCTGATCTCGCGGCTGCAACTGGACCGCGTACGGTCCTACGTCACCGACGACCTCAAGGCGATCCGCGGCGCCGCCCCCCGGGGCCCCGGCTTCTGGTTCCCGCCGACCCTGGTCACGGACGTCGCCCCCACCGCGCCCGTGGCCGCCGAGGAGGTCTTCGGCCCGGTCGCCGTCGTCCTGCCCTTCGAGGACGAGGAGGACGCCGTACGCCTGGCCAACGCGACCGAGTACGGCCTCTCCGGCTCCCTCTGGACCCGCGACATCGGCCGCGCGCTGCGCGTCTCGCGCGCCGTCGCCGCGGGCAACCTGTCCGTCAACTCCCACAGCAGCGTCCGCTACTGGACCCCCTTCGGCGGCTACAAGCAGTCCGGACTCGGCCGCGAGCTCGGACCCGACGCCCTCACCGCATTCACCGAGACCAAGAACGTCTTCATCAGCACGGAGGCCTGAAGCACATGTCCAACGAAGAGATCATCTGCCGCCGCCTGGTCGGCCGTACCGCCGTCATCACCGGGGCCGGCAGCGGCATCGGACTCGCCACCGCCCGCCGGCTGGCCTCCGAGGGCGCCAACATCGTCTGCGGCGACATCGACGAGACGGCCGGCAAGGCCGCCGCCGAGGAGGTCGGCGGCACCTTCGTGAAGGTCGACGTCACCAGCCCCGAGGAGGTCGAGGCCCTCTTCAAGACCGCCTTCGACACCTACGGCTCCGTCGACATCGCCTTCAACAACGCCGGCATCTCGCCCCCGGACGACGACTCGATCCTCACCACCGGCCTGGAGGCCTGGAAGCGGGTCCAGGACGTCAACCTCACGTCCGTCTACCTGTGCTGCAAGGCCGCGCTGCCCTACATGCAGCGCCAGGGCCGCGGCTCGATCATCAACACCGCGTCCTTCGTGGCCATCATGGGCGCCGCGACCTCGCAGATCTCCTACACCGCCTCCAAGGGCGGCGTCCTGGCCATGTCCCGCGAGCTCGGCGTCCAGTTCGCCCGCGAGGGCATCCGCGTCAACGCGCTCTGCCCGGGGCCGGTCAACACCCCGCTGCTCCAGGAGCTGTTCGCCAAGGACCCGGAGCGCGCCGCCCGCAGGCTCGTGCACATCCCGCTGGGCCGGTTCGCCGAGCCCACCGAGATCGCCGCGGCCGTCGCCTTCCTCGCCAGCGACGACTCCTCCTTCATCAACGCCACCGACTTCCTCGTCGACGGCGGCATCTCCGGCGCGTACGTGACCCCCCTGTAAGCCTTCACCCGAAAGCCACCCTCCCGACAGCCGGGCGTCGCACGACGCCCGGCTGTCGTGTTCTACCGTCCGCGACGATCTACGTCAGAAACAGGAGCGTCCACCTCAGTGACCCGACCCACCACCGCGCGCCGCCTCCAGGCCGTCGCCGCCGCCGTCGCGATATCCGCCGGCACCCTCGTCGCCGCCGCACCCGCCGCCCAGGCGGCCCGCCCCGGTACCCACTGCACCGCCCCGCAGCTCGCGGCCGGCTGGTACGGGGACAACCAGGCCCGCCTCCAGCAGCTCATCGACGAGTACGGCAGCTGCAACCCGTACCGGCCCAGCCGCAACAAGCCCGTCGCCGTCTTCGACTGGGACAACACCGTCGTCAAGAACGACGTCGGCGACGCCACCATGTTCTGGCTGCTGCGCAACGGCAAGATCCGCCAGCCCGCCCGCGGCGACTGGTCCACCACCAGCCGCTACCTCACCCCGGCCGCCGCCCAGGCCCTCGCCGACGCCTGCGCCGCGCTCGCCCGCCCCGGCGCCCCGCTGCCCACCGGCACCCCCGAGGGCGCCGACTGCGCCGACGAGCTCAACGCCGTCTACGGCACCGCCGCGACGAAGGCCGGCGCCGCCGCCTTCGCCGGCTGGGACCGCCGTACGATCGAACCCGCCTACGCCTGGCTGCCGCAGCTGATGCAGGGCTGGACCGCGAGCGAGGTCCGCGGCTTCGCGGCCGCCGCGCAGGCCGAGAACCTGGCCGCGCCCGTCGGCGCCAAGCAGCAGGTCGGCAGCGCCACCGCCACCGGCTGGGTGCGCTACTACGACCAGCAGAAGGACCTGATCGCGGGCCTGCAGAAGGCCGGCTTCGACGTCTGGATCAGCTCGGCCTCGCCGCAGCCGGTCGTCGAGGTGTGGGCCAACGGCGTCGGGATCAAGGCGGACCACGTCATCGGCATCCGCAACACCACCACCGGCGGCGGGAAGTTCACCTCCCACCTCCAGGGCTGCGGATCCGTCAAGGACGGCGCCGACTCGATGATCACGTACATCGACGGCAAGCGCTGCTGGATCAACAAGGAGATCTTCAAGGTCCGCGGCGCCGCGGCCGAGAAGGTCCAGCCGGCCGCGCGCCGCCAGGTGTTCGCCGCGGGCGACTCCGACACCGACATCTCGTTCCTGCGCGATGCGACCGCCCTGCGGCTGGTGGTGAACCGCAACAAGAACGAGCTCATGTGCCGCGCGTACGACAACAGCGACGGCAAGTGGATCGTGAACCCGATGTTCATCGAGCCGAAGAAGCAGAAGGCCACGCCCTACCCGTGCGCCACGACGGGCTACGTCGACCGCGACGGCACGGCCGGTCCCGTCCGCCGGGGCGACACGAGCGTCATCCCCGACCAGACGGACACCGTCTTCTAGCTACTGGTGCGGCACTAGGTCGTGTCGTCAAAGTCCCGTCTGGCCGGCGGGGCCTCCCTTCGGGCGGCCGACGCCACATTGACGACACTCCCTAGAGGAACGTGCGGCCCTCGCCCCGGTACGTCGGGGCGGTGGCCGTCACCCGGTCGCCCTCGACCAGGTGCAGCTCATCGAAGCGCTCGCACAGTTCGCCGGCCTTCGCGTGCCGGAACCAGACCCGGTCGCCGATCAGCAGATCGTCGGCCGCACTGCCCAGCAGCGGCGTCTGCACCTCGCCCGCGCCCTCCTGCGGGTCGTAGCGCAGCCCCTCGGGCAGGTACGGCACGGGCAGCCGGTCGGCGCCCGCGGCCCCCGAGGCGGGATACCCGCCGCCCAGCACCGTCACCACGCCCACGCCGGGCCTGCGGACCACGGGCTGGGCGAAGAGCGCCGCCGGACGGCCCCGGAACGACGTGTAGTTGTCGAACAGCCGCGGTACGTACAGCCCCGACCCGGCGGCGATCTCCGTGACCGCGTCCTCGGCCGCGGTCTGCTGGACGCTGCCGGTCCCGCCGCCGTTGACGAACTCCAGGTCCGGCACGACCGCCCGGACGGCCCGTACGGTCTCGCCCCGGCGCGCGGCCAGCTCCTTGCGGGCGGCGCCCTGCATCAGCCGGATCGCACGCGACCGCAGCGGGCGCCCGGCGAGCGAGTCGCCCACCCCGGCCACGTGGCCCTCGTACCCCATCAGCCCGACGACGCGGAAACCGGGCCGCGCGCTCACGATGCGGGCCAGCTCGGCGAGTTGCCCGGGCTCGCGCAGCGGCGAGCGGCGGGCCCCGACGCGCACCCGGCCGCCGAGGAGGTGGAGGGCGGTGTCCAGCTCCAGGCAGACCCGCACCTCCTGCGTGCCGCCGTCCCGCGAGCGGTCGATGAGCTCCAGCTGCGCCGGGTCGTCCACCATGACGGTGACCGCGGCGGCCAGCTTGGGATCGCCCGCCAGCTCGGCGAAGCCCCTCCGGTCGGCGGACGGATAGGCCAGCAGCACGTCCTCGAACCCGGACCGGGCCAGCCAGATCGACTCGGCGAGGGTGTACGACATGATCCCGGCGAAGCCCGGCCGCGCCAGGACCCGTTCGAGGAGCGCGCGGCACCGTACGGACTTGCTGGCCACGCGGATCGGCTTGCCGCCGGCCCGGCGTACGAGGTCGTCGGCGTTGGCGTCGAACGCGTCGAGGTCCACGATGGCCAGGGGCGCGTCGAGATGCGCGGTCGCCCGGTCGTACCGGGCCCGGTCGGAAGACATGGCGGCAGCTTGCCACGTGGGGGTACCGGTGGGTAGGGGTGCCGGGAGAGCGGTCGGCAGGGCCGGGGCGGGCCGGTCCGTCCGCCGGGGTGCAAAACGTGACGTGTGGCGCACGGGAGCTGCGGGGCGGCCCGCTGCGGCCCTGCCGAGGCCTCCTCGGACCCGGCCGGGACGCGGCAGGGTCCGGGCCCCGTACAGTACGGGCTAAGCGGTCTCGGGGTAGTGGGGCACGCCTCCACGCCGCCCGGCACGGCGCCTCGCCGCACTGCCGCATCACCCAAGTACGTCCAGTACGCGGGCGATGCGTCGCCGCGCCGAGGCACCGCACCGGACGACGCGGAGACGCACCCCACCACCCCGAGACCGCTCGGGCAGCCGTACGGAACGGGGGGTGGAGCCGCCGGATGAGCACGTCGACACCGCAGACCGCGGTCCTGGCCGAGCCCGAACCGGCCACGCCCCGGCGGCGGCCCGGACGGGTGTTCGCCGCCGCGCTGTGCGCCTTCCTCGGCGCCGGGACGGCCGGCGCCGCGGCCTACGGGGCCGTCGCCGAACACCGCGCCGCACACCGGCCGTTGGCCGCCGACGCCGCCTACCGCAAGGCCGCCTCCCTCTGGCGGGCCACTCCCGTCGACACCCTCTTCCCGCCCGTGCTCGACGGCCGCGGAGCCGGCCCCGGCGGCGCCGACCGCACCTGGACCCGGATCGCGGTGGCGCCCGACGCCGACTGCCCCGCCGCGCTGGCCCCCGACTGGCAGGCGCTGTTCGCCGGGGCCGGCTGCACCCGCGTGCTGCGGGCCACCTACACCGACGCCACCCGCAGCTCCCTCGTCACTGTCGGCATGGTCTTCACCCCGGCCGACGCCGCCGCCATGGAAGGGCTCCGCGGCAGACTCGGCGCCCCGGCCGGCTTCGGCTTCGACGACGACCGGCGCGCCGCCTGGACCGCCTCCGTACTCCCCGAGGCCCCCGTCGTGGTCTACGCCGTCTCCGCCTTCCGCGACGGCCGGGCCCTGGACGCGCCCCGCCCCGCCGACGACCTCATGCGCAAGGACGCCACCGGACCCGCGGCCCAGGCCGGCCTCGGACACGAGGCCAAGGGCGTCGCCGACCGCGTCGAACGCGCCGTACGGGCCCTCGCGGCCCCTCCCGCCCCGGAGCCCGCCCGATGAACCGGACCCCCGCGGCGACCGCCCGCGCGGCAACCACCCGCGCCGCGACCGCCCTCGCGCTCGGCGGCCTCCTCGTCACCACCGCGGCGCCCCCGGCCGCCGCGGACGCGATCCGCGACCGCCAGTGGGGGCTCACGGCCCTGCGTGCGGAAGAGGCCTGGGGCACCACCCGGGGCGAGGGGATCACCGTCGCCGTCCTCGACACCGGGGTCGACGACGCCCACCCCGACCTCGCGGGCCAGGTACTCGCGGGCACCGACCTCGTCGGCATGGGCGCGGGCCCCGGCGACCGGGCCTGGGCCCGGCACGGCACGGCCATGGCCGGGATCATCGCCGGGCACGGCCACGGCCCCAACCGCCGCCAGGGCGTACTCGGCATCGCACCCCAGGCCAAGATCCTCCCGGTCCGGGTGATCCTGGAGGAGGGCGACCCCGGCCGGGCCAAGGCCCGCGACAGCAAGGGCGGAGCCCTCGCCGAGGGCATCCGCTGGGCCGCCGACCACGACGCCGACGTGATCAACCTGTCCCTCGGCGACGACAGCAGCTCCGCCCACCACGAGGCCGCCGAGGACGAGGCCGTCCAGTACGCCCTCGCCAAGGGCGCCGTCGTCGTCGCCTCCGCCGGCAACGGCGGCGAACAAGGCGACCACGCCTCCTACCCGGCCGCCTACCCCGGGGTGATCGCCGTCACCGCCGTCGACCGGCGCGGCCGCAAAGCCCGCTTCTCCACCAGCAATTGGTACGCCACCGTCTGCGCACCGGGCGTCGACGTCGTCATCGCCGACCCCGACCGCTCCTACTACGAGGGCTGGGGCACCAGCGCCGCCGCCGCCTTCGTCTCCGGCGCGGTCGCCCTGGTCCGCGCCGCCCACCCCGACCTGTCCCCGGCCCAGGTCAAGAAGCTGCTGGAGGACACCGCCGCCGACTCCCCGGCCGGCGGCCGCGACGACGCCCGCGGCCGCGGCCTGGTGGATCCCGTCGCCGCCCTCCAGGCCGCGGACACGCTGCGCGCCGAGCCGCAGGCACCCGCGGCCGCCGCTGCCGCAGGGCCGTACTTCGGCGAAGGCCCCGAGCCGGTACGGACTCCCGAGCGCCGGGCGCGCCTGGGGACCCACGCCGCCGCGGCCGCGGGTCTCGCGCTGCTCGCACTGGCCGCCGTACTGGCCCGGCGTCCGAGGGCCGCGCGGCGGAGTAGGGTCGGGTAACTGTGGCGAACAAGAACATCCCCGACCCCGGTTTCTCCGACGACGACGGCTCCGCCGATCCCAGGCTGAGCGCGGCCCTGGCCGCCTGGGCCGAGGACAGAGGCAAGGAGCCGCAGGTGCTGGCCGCCCTCAAGGACGCCCGCCTGCTGGTCCCCGTCGTCGCCGTCCTCGGCGAGGTCGAGACGGACCCCGAGACCGGTCTCAAGCGCGAGAAGACCAGCGACATGGCCGTCCCCACCCTGCGGGCGGGCGACCGGCGGGCACTGCCCGCCTTCACCTCGATCGCCTCGCTGGCCCTGTGGGACCCCGCGGCCCGGCCGGTGGCCGTCCCGCTGCACCAGGCCCTGGCGGCCGCCGCGCACGAGAAGGCCGACACCCTCGTACTGGACCTGTCCGGCCCGGTCACCTACCAGCTCACCGGCTCCGCGCTGCTCGCGCTGGCCGAGGGCCGCACCGACGCGGGCCCGCTCGCCGACCCCGCCGTACGGGAGGCCGTACGCGCCGCCGTGGCGGCCGAGCCCGCTGTGCTGCGCGCCCACCTGGGCCCGGGCGGCGGGGACTGCGACGGGACCCTCGCCATCGTGCTGGCGGCCGGCGAGCAGGCCCCGGCGGCGGCCCGCCGGGTCGCGGAGGCCCTGGCGGCCGACGAGACCCTGCGCGCACGCCTCGTACGCGGGCTGGACCTGGCCCTGCTCCCGGCCGAGGCTCCGGCCCCGCCCGGCGAGCCGCTCTTCGCGCGCTGAAACGGAAGGAGGGCCGGGGCTGTGGCCCCGGCCCTCCTGCTGTACCCGTGTCCGCTGCGACCCGCTTACGCGTACACCGGGCCCGTGAACTTCTCGCCCGGACCCTGGCCCGGCTCGTCCGGGACGATGGACGCCTCGCGGAAGGCCAGCTGGAGCGACTTCAGGCCGTCGCGCAGCGGGGCCGCGTGGAAGGAGCTGATCTCGGTGGCGCTCGCGGTGACCAGGCCGGCGAGGGCGTTGATCAGCTTGCGGGCCTCGTCGAGGTCCTTGTGCTCGGAGTCGGGCTTGTCCAAGCCCAGGTTGACCGCCGCGGCGCTCAGCAGGTGGACGGCCACCGTGGTGATGACCTCGACGGCCGGGACGTCCGCGATGTCGCGGGTCATCTCGTCGTAGTCGGGGGCGGCGGGGGAAGTGGAATCGGAGGGCGTCGCGTCAGTCATACGGCCCACGATATGCCGTGCGGCGGGCTTGTAACGCGGGTGCTAGTATGTACTTCGACCGGCCGGACACCTGCGTGCCCGGCCCACAAGTGGAGGCTCCGATCTCCCACCCGGCCACCCTCACGGGAGGCGGGTCATCCGGTCAGGCGGTATCCATCGTTCCGTACGGACGATGGAAAGCTGCCCGAGTCTGCGCCCCGCGGTTCGCACGCGGCGGTGCTCCGGTTGTTTTTGGAGCCCCTGCCTGTGCCCGGCGGGGCTTTTTTCATTCTCCGCCGCGGTAGGTCTGACGGCAAAAAACGTCAGCGGCTGTCTGCCAGGCAGCCGTGTGGTGCTACCGAGGAGGATCCATCAGCACCGAGCCCCGCATCAACGACCGGATTCGCGTTCCCGAGGTACGACTCGTCGGTCCCAGCGGCGAGCAGGTCGGCATCGTGCCGCTTGCGAAGGCCCTTGAGCTTGCGCAGGAGTACGACCTCGACCTGGTCGAGGTCGCGGCGTCCGCACGCCCGCCGGTCTGCAAGCTCATGGACTACGGCAAGTTCAAGTACGAGTCGGCCATGAAGGCCCGTGAGGCGCGCAAGAACCAGGCGCACACGGTCATCAAGGAAATGAAGCTCCGGCCGAAGATCGACCCGCACGACTATGACACCAAGAAGGGTCACGTCGTTCGGTTCCTCAAGCAGGGCGACAAGGTCAAGATCACGATCATGTTCCGTGGTCGCGAGCAGTCCCGGCCGGAACTCGGCTACCGACTGCTGCAGCGTCTCGCTTCGGACGTCGAGGACCTCGGGTTCATCGAGTCGAACCCGAAGCAGGACGGCCGAAACATGATCATGGTCCTCGGTCCGCACAAGAAGAAGACCGAGGCGATGGCCGAAGCCCGCGAGGCGCAGGCCGCCCGCAAGGCCGAGCGCCAGGGTGTCGCCCTCACCGACGAGGAGGCTCCCGCCGAGGACGCCGCCGTCGAGGCCGAGGAGCTCACCGACGAGGTCGCCTCTGCCGAGGCGGCCGAGGACGCGCCCGCAGAGGCGGACGCCTCTCACGAGGCATCCGCCTAGGCCTGATCCCGGGGCAGCCCGTCTCGGATCACCGAAAACAACATGACGCTCCCGCAACCCGGTCCCCGGACCGGGGGGAGTGCCACCGACGAGGAGATACGGCGCTATGCCGAAGAACAAGACGCACAGCGGTACCAAGAAGCGCTTCAAGGTCACCGGCTCCGGCAAGGTGCTCCGCGAGCGCGCCGGCAAGCGCCACCTGCTCGAGCACAAGTCGTCCCGTGTCACCCGCCGCCTGACCGGCACCGCGGAGATGGCCCCCGGCGACGCCGCGAAGATCAAGAAGCTTCTCGGCATCTGATGTTCTCCGCTCCCTGCCGGGAGCGGGACGTCAGGACCGGGACCCCATCGAATTCGGGCCGTGTGAAGACATCCACGGCCCCGCTACAAGGAGTTAAAAAGTGGCACGCGTCAAGCGGGCAGTAAACGCCCACAAGAAGCGCCGGGCAATCCTCGAGGCGGCCTCCGGCTACCGCGGTCAGCGTTCGCGCCTGTACCGCAAGGCCAAGGAGCAGGTCACCCACTCGCTGGTCTACAACTTCAACGACCGCAAGAAGCGCAAGGGCGACTTCCGTCAGCTGTGGATCCAGCGCATCAACGCCGCTGCCCGCCAGAACGGCATGACGTACAACCGCCTCATCCAGGGTCTGAAGGCCGCCAACATCGAGGTGGACCGCAAGATCCTCGCGGAGCTGGCCGTCAACGACGCCAACGCGTTCGCCGCCCTCGTCGAGGTCGCGCAGAAGGCCCTCCCGGCCGACGTCAACGCGCCGAAGGTTGCTGCCTAAGCCTTTGCCGGCGGCGTAAGCAGTCGGCACCCACGGACCCGCAGGCGATTGCCTGCGGGTCCGTGTGCGTTCGCCCCCGCACGGCAGGGGCGCCCACGGAACCCCGAGAGAGAACCCTGAGACCATGCGCACCCCCGACGAGCTGATCTCCCCCCGATCCACTCGGGTGGCCGCCGCCAGGCGACTGGCGCGCCGCAACTTCCGCACCAAGGAGCGCCGGTTCATCGCCGAGGGCCCGCAGGCCGTCCGCGAAGCCGTCGAGCACCGCGGGGCGGACGGCGAGTCGACCCTGATCGAGCTGTTCGCGACCGTCGAGGCCGCCGAGCGCTACGCCGACATCATCGACGCGGCGCTCGCCGCCGGCGCCCGGGTCCACTACGCCTCCGACGAGGTGCTCGCCGAGGTCTCGCAGACCGTCACCCCGCAGGGCCTGGTCGGGGTCTGCCACTTCCTCGACTCGCCCTTCGAGGAGATCCTGAAGGCGCGGCCCAAGCTGGTCGCCGTCCTCGCGCACGTCCGCGACCCCGGCAACGCCGGTACGGTGCTGCGCTGCGCGGACGCCGCCGGCGCGGACGCGGTCGTCCTGACCGACGCCTCTGTGGACCTCTACAACCCGAAGTCCGTACGGGCCTCCGTGGGCTCCCTCTTCCACCTCCCGGTCGCCGTCGGCGTGCCGGTGGAGCAGGCCGTCGAGGGGCTGCGGGCGGCGGGCGTACGGATCCTGGCCGCCGACGGGGCGGGCGAGGAGGACCTGGACGCGGAGCTGGACGCGGGCACCATGGGCGGTCCCTCGGCCTGGGTCTTCGGCAACGAGGCGTGGGGCCTGCCCGAGGAGACCCGGGCGCTCGCGGACGCCGTGGTGCGGGTCCCGATCCACGGCAAGGCCGAGAGCCTGAACCTCGCCACGGCCGCCGCGGTGTGCCTGTACGCGTCGGCGCGTGCACAGCGGGCGCCCGGAGGGTGCCGCTCCGTGACCCCCAGCTAGTAATGTGGCGGCCCGGGGGCCCACTGCGCTACTCGGAGATGTGGGGTACGGGGACATGACCGTCGGTACGAACAGCTCGCCCGGGGCCGCGGACGCGGCCGAGGAGCGGTTGCACGCCGCTCCCGGGCCCCGTGCGGCCGGCGAGTCCGTCGCGACGCTGGGCGCCGTACCGCCACCGCAGGCGGCGTCCGCGGCGCATGCGCGCGGCCAGGTCCGCCCCGGGCCACAGGCCGCCCCGAGCGCCGCCGGCGTCCCCGCGCCCCGGGCCACCGGCCCGCGCACGGCTCCGCAGGAGGGGTTCGACATCGACCCCGACGACCTGCCCGACGGGCTCGTCGTCGCCGATCACACCGGGGTCGTCATCTGCTTCAACCGGGCCGCGGGCCGGATGACCGCCACCGACCCCGCGCGGGCGCTCGGCACCCTGATCGACCGGGCCCTGCCGCTCGAAGACCTCGACGGCCGCCGCTGGTGGGCGCTGACCGACCCGTACGGGGGTCTCGCCACCCGGCGCGGGCAGCCCGAGCGCAACCTCCTGCTGCCCGGCGGGCGCGAGGTCCTGGTCTCCGCGCGGTACGTACGGGAACGGCCCACCGGCCCGCTGCGGCGGCTCGTCGTCACGCTCCGCGGCACCGAGGCCCGCCGCCGCACGGAGCGCAGCCACGCCGAGCTGATCGCCACCGTCGCGCACGAGCTCCGCTCGCCGCTCACCTCCGTCAAGGGGTTCACCGCGACCCTGCTCGCCAAGTGGGAGCGGTTCACCGACGACCAGAAGCGCCTGATGCTGGAGACCGTGGACGCCGACGCGAACCGCGTCACCCGGCTCATCGCCGAGCTCCTCGACATCTCCCGCATCGACTCCGGACGCCTGGAGGTGCGCCGCCAGCCGGTGGACATCGCCACCGCCGTCGGCCGGCACGTCCAGGCGCTCACCGCCAACGGCCAGGACCCCGAGCGCTTCCTCGTGAGCGTCTGCCGGCCGCTGCCCGATCTGTGGGCCGATCCGGACAAGATCGACCAGATTCTCGGCAACCTCCTCGAAAATGCGGTGCGACACGGTGAGGGAACGGTCACCATCGACGTGTCGCCGCATGAGAAGGGAACCGCCGTCACCGTGACCGACGAAGGCCCCGGGATCCCCGAGGAGTCGATGGGCCGCGTCTTCACCCGCTTCTGGCGGGGGAGCAAGCGCGGCGGCACCGGCCTGGGCCTTTACATCGTCAAGGGCATCGTGGAGGCCCACGGCGGCACCATCACGGTCGGCCGCGGCCCCGGCGGCGGCGCCGAGTTCCGATTTATCCTGCCCGTGAGCGCCCCGGCCTACCTCACGCAGTAACCCTGCTGAGCGTCTCGCCAGGCGGCCCACGGGCCCCCTCCACCCCCAGCGACCTTTAGACTCGACCTTTGGCACCTTTGTGTCCTTGTGGCGAGCGTGTCGGTCGAGCGCGCCGCGCGGGGATCCACCAGCCAGCCATCGGAAGTACGGGAAGAGATGTCGGCACCGAACAAGTCGTACGACCCTGTCGAGGTCGAGGCACTGAAACCGGAAGAGATCGAGCGCATGCGGGACGAGGCGCTCGCCGCCTTCGCCTCCGCCGGCGACCTCGAAGAGCTCCGCGAGGCGAAGACCGCGCACATGGGCGACCGCTCGCCCCTGGCGCTCGCCAACCGCGAGATCGGCGCCCTGCCGCCCCAGGCCAAGGCCGAGGCGGGCAAGCGCGTGGGCCAGGCCCGCGGCGCCGTGAACAAGGCCTTCGGGGCCCGCACGGTCGCGCTCGAAGCCGAGCGCGACGAGCGGGTGCTGGTCGAGGAGGCCGTGGACGTCACGCTGCCCTACGACCGCGTGCCCGCGGGCGCCCGGCACCCCCTGACCACGCTGATGGACCGCATCGCGGACATCTTCGTGGCCATGGGGTACGAGGTCGCCGAGGGCCCCGAGGTCGAGGCGGAGTGGTTCAACTTCGACGCCCTCAACTTCACGCCCGACCACCCGGCGCGCCAGATGCAGGACACCTTCTTCGTCCAGGGCCCCAAGGGCACCGAGGGCGACGAGTCCGGCGTCGTGCTGCGCACCCACACCTCCCCGGTGCAGGCGCGCTCGCTGCTGGAGCGCAAGCCCCCCGTCTACATCGTGTGCCCGGGGCGGGTGTACCGCACCGACGAGCTCGACGCGACGCACACCCCGGTCTTCCACCAGGTCGAGCTGCTGGCCGTGGACGAGGGCCTGACCATGGCGGACCTCAAGGGCACCATGGACCACATGGTCCAGGAGCTGTTCGGCGAGGGCACCACCACGCGCCTGCGCCCGCACTTCTTCCCCTTCACCGAGCCGTCCGCCGAGATGGACATGCAGTGCTACGTGTGCCGCGGCGAGTCGGTGGGCAACCCCGACCGCCCGTGCCGTACCTGCTCCAGCGAGGGCTGGATCGAGCTCGGCGGCTGCGGAATGGTCAACCCCAAGGTGCTCACGGCCTGCGGTGTGGACCCCGAGAAGTACAGCGGGTTCGCCTTCGGGTTCGGCATCGAGCGGATGCTGATGTTCCGCCACAACGTTGAAGACATGCGAGACATGGTCGAGGGTGACGTTCGCTTCACCCGGCCGTTCGGGATGGAGATCTGATGCGGGTCCCGCTTTCTTGGCTGCGGGAGTACGTCGACCTCCCCGCGGGTGAAACCGGTCGTGACGTGGCGGCCAAGCTCGTCGACGCCGGCCTTGAGGTCGAGACCGTCGAACAGCTCGGCGGCGGGCTCAAGGGCCCCCTCGTCGTCGGCCGCGTGCTGACCATCGAGGAGCTCGACGGCTTCCGCAAGCCGATCCGCTTCTGCACGGTCGACGTCGGCCAGGCCAACGGCACCGGCGAGCCCCAGGAGATCGTCTGCGGCGCCCGCAACTTCGCCGTCGGCGACAAGGTCGTCGTGGTCCTGCCCGGCGCGGTCCTGCCCGGCGACTTCGCGATCGCCTCGCGCAAGACGTACGGCAAGACCTCGCACGGCATGATCTGCTCCGGCGACGAGCTGGGCATGGGCGACGACGGCACGCACGGCATCATCGTGCTGCCGCACGAGTACGAGGTCGGCACCGACGCGATCGAGCTGCTCCAGCTCGTCGACGAGGTCCTCGACATCGACATCACCCCGGACCGCGGCTACTGCATGTCCATGCGCGGTGTGGCCCGCGAGGCCGCCACCGCCTACGGGCTGCCGCTGCGCGACCCGGCGCTGCTCGACGTGCCCGCGCCGAACTCGTACGGCTATGCGGTGCAGATCTCCGACCCGCAGGGCTGCGACCGCTTCACCGCCCGCACGGTGACCGGTCTCGACCCCGAGGCGCGCTCCCCGATCTGGCTCACCCGGCGCCTGCAGAAGGCGGGCATGCGCCCGATCTCGCTGGCCGTCGACATCACCAACTACGTGATGCTGGAGCTCGGTCAGCCGCTGCACGCCTACGACCGCTCGCGGCTCGACGGCGCCATCGGCGTCCGCCGCGCCGAGCAGGGCGAGAAGTTCACCACCCTGGACGGGGTCAAGCGCACGCTCGACGCCGAAGACCTGGTGATCACCGACAACAACGGCCCGATCGGCATCGCCGGTGTCATGGGCGGCGCCAACACCGAGATCGCCGACTCCGTGACGGACCCCGAGACCGGCCAGGTCACGGGCACCACGGACGTCGTCGTCGAGGCCGCGCACTTCGACTCCGTGTCGATCTCGCGCACCGCCCGCCGCCTGAAGCTGTCCTCCGAGGCGTCCAAGCGCTTCGAGCGGGGCGTCGACCCGCAGGCCGCCGCCGCGGCCGCGCAGCGGACCGTCGACCTGCTCGTGCTGCTCGCGGGCGGCACCGCCGAGGCCGGCGTCACCGAGCTCACCGCCCCGGGTGCCCCGCGCACCGTCGCCATGGCCGCGAACCACCCCGACCGGGTCGCGGGCATGGACTACGGCCGCGAGACCGTCGTGCGCCGCCTCCAGGAGATCGGCTGCGACGTCTACGGCCAGGACGAACTCGTCGTCACCGTCCCGTCGTGGCGGCCCGACCTCGCCGAGCCCAACGACCTCGCCGAAGAGGTCATCCGGCTGGAGGGCTACGGGAACCTCCCGTCCACCCTCCCGCAGGTGCCCTCCGGCCGCGGTCTGACCGCCCGGCAGCAGCTGCACCGCCGGGTCGGCCGCGCGCTGGCCGGCGCCGGGTACGTCGAGGCGCTGAGCTACCCGTTCATCGGGGAGCAGGTCTTCGACCAGCTCCAGCTGTCGGCGCACGACGCGACCCGCCAGGTCGTCAAGCTCGTCAACCCGATCTCCGACGAGGAGCCGGCGCTGCGCACCACGCTGCTGCCGGGTCTGCTCGGCGCGCTGCGCCGCAACGACAGCCGGGGCAGCCACGACCTCGCGCTCTTCGAGACCGGTTCGGTCTTCCGCGCGGGCAGCGAGCCGGGGGTAGCCGTACGGCTGCCCGTCGACCGCCGTCCCACGGACGAGGAGATCGCCACCCTGAACGCGGCCCTGCCCGCGCAGCCGCGCTACGCCGCGGTCGTGCTGGCCGGTGCGCGCGAGCAGGCCGGCTGGTGGGGCAAGGGCCGCCCGGCCGACTGGGCGGACGCCGTCGAGGCCGCTCGCTCGCTGGCCGTCGAGGCCGGCGCCGAACTGGTGGTCCGCCAGGGCCAGTACGGCCCCTGGCACCCGGGCCGCTGCGCCGAGCTCGTCGTCACCCTGGACGGGGTGGAGACGGTGATCGGCCACGCCGGCGAGCTGCACCCGCGCGTCGTCAAGGCGCTCGGCCTGCCGGCCCGCACCAGCGCGATGGAGCTCGACCTGGACCGCCTCGCGGCGGCCGGCGGCGAGGCCCTCCAGGCGCCCCGGATCTCCAGCTTCCCGGTGGCGACCCAGGACGTCGCGCTGATCGTCGACGCGTCCGTCCCGGCGGCCGCGGTGGAGAGCGCCCTGCGCAAGGGGGCCGGCGAACTGCTGGAGTCCCTGCGGCTGTTCGACGTGTTCACCGGTGAGCAGGTCGGCGAGGGCAAGAAGTCCCTCGCGTACGCGCTGCGCTTCCGCGCGGCCGACCGCACGCTGACGGCCGAGGAGTCCACGGCCGCCCGCGACGCGGCGGTGGCGCTGGCCGGCGAGCGTACGGGAGCGGTGCTGCGGGGCGCGTGACCGCCGAGTCCGCGTGAGGTCTTCCGCGTGAGGGCTTCCACGTGACGCATTCGCGCTGCTGAGGGGCGCATCCGGGTCACCGGGTGCGCCCCTTGCGCGTGTGCGGGCGCCGCGCGACGCCCATCTCACTCATTCGGGTGAGAACCCCAGTGACCCGCGTTCCGTGCATCCGCTGGTCGGCACAATCGTTCGGGCCGAGGGGAGGCCGGAACGATGATCACGCGCGGGGAGATGCCCCAGGTGCGCCGGGTGTGCGTCCTTGCCTGGGGCGGCGCCGCGGTGTCCTGGGAGCTGTCCTCCCCGGGGCGGCTGGTGCCGAGCCTCGCCTCCTGCGCGGCCTTCCTCCTCCTCGCGCTGCACGTCCGGCACAGACTCGCGGCCGAGCTGCGGCGGGTGCGCGAGACCGCGGGAGTGGCCCAGCAGGCGCTCCTGCGGCCGCTGCCCGGGCGGATCGACGGCCTGACCCCGGCCGCGTCCCAGCTGTCGCTCGGCGGCGACCTGTACGAGGCGCTGCCGACGGCGTACGGGGTCCGCGCGGTCATCGGGGACGTACGGGGCCACGGGCTGCCGGCCGTGGGCGCGGCGGCCGTGGTGCTGGGTTCCTTCCGCGAAGCGGCGCACGACGAGCCGGCCCTCGGCGGCGTGCTCCACCGCATGGAGCTCTCGCTCGACCGCCACCTGCGCGCCCGCGCCCGCGCCGAGCACCCGTCGTCCGGTCTGGGCGAGCCCGCGTCGCCGTGGACCGAGGAGTTCGTGACGGTGCTGCTGGTCGAGATCGCGGCGGACGGCGCTCTGACGGCCGTCAACTGCGGGCACCCGTGGCCCTACCTGATCCGCCCCCCGGGCGGCGTGCCGCGGGCCGGGGCCGAGGTGGTGTCGCTGGCCGGGGGCGAGACGCTGCCGCCGCTCGGCGTCGCACCGCTGCCCGAGAAGGTGGAGGCGCAGGACTGCGGGTTCCTCGGGTCGGGCGAGCTGCTGTTCCTGCACACCGACGGGGCCGAGGACGCCAGGGACCGCGAGGGCCGGTTCTTCCCGCTTGCGGGCGTGCTCGCCGAGGCGTCCGCCGGCACGCCCGCGCGGCTGGTGGCGGGCGTGCACGCCGCACTGCTGCGGCACACCGGCGGGCGACTCGCCGACGATGTCGCCCTGCTGGTGCTCCGCAACGACCGGTCCTGACCACGCGCACCGGGCCCGGTGGGTGGGCCCGGCGCGCGTTCGGTCCGGCCCCTGCCGGGACCCGGCGACCAACCGGGTGCCGGCGGAACCGAAGCGCGCCGCCCGCCTGCCGTGGAGTGTCGGGCAGACAGCAGGACGGGCGGCGCGGTTGACGGGTCGTCGCACTGTACGAGGGGGAGCCGACGACCCGAGCTACCTCTTGGCGAGGCCCCTAAGTGAACCGCCCGCGCAGGCCCTCGCGGCAGAGTGCGCGGCGCATTTATGCGCGTACTTGGTTCACACCCCGTGTGAAGCGCGCACCCACTAGCCTGAGAACGACGAGCCCTTGGAGCGGCCCATGCAGCCCAATGCCCTGCTCGATGCCCTCCTCGCCGAGGCGGGCATGTCGCACGCCGGACTTGCCGCGCACGTGAACCAGGCCGGCCGCACCCGCGGACTCGCCCTGCGCTACGAACACACCGCCGTCACCCGGTGGTTGAAGGGCCAGCGGCCCCGCGGCCAGGTCCCCGACCTGATCTGCGAGGTGCTCGGGGGCCGACTGCGCAGGTCGCTCTCCCTCGACGACGTGGGGCTCGGCGTGCCGGGACAGCCCACCGGCCCGCACACCTCCCCGCTCAGCGGCTTCGTGGACCGCGCTGCCGCCCTGTGGCGCTCCGACGAGCAGGGCCGCCTCCAGCTCCTTGCCGCCGAGGCCGTCACGGGCACGCCCGCCGTGATCCCGGTGTGGGAGTGGGAGAACCCGCCCGAGGACGCCGACGTGTCCCGGGAGGGGCCCACGCGGGTGGGGCCCGAGCACATCGAGATCCTGCGGGCCGCCCGCGCCCACTACGAGCTGATGTACCGGCGGGCCGGCGGCGTGGCCACCCGGGCCCGGATCGTGCGCTTCCTCGGCGCCGAGACCGCGCCGATACTGCGGGGCAGCTACTCCGACGGCCTCGGCCGCCAACTGCACCGCGCCACCGGGTCGCTGGTGGCGGTGGCGGGGATCTGCGCGTACGACTCGGACGCGCACGGGCTCGCCCAGCGCTACTTTCACCAGGCGCTGCGGCTCGCGAAGGCGAGCGGGGACCGGGGGCTCGGGGCGTACGTCATCGCGCTGATCGTCAACCAGTCCCTGCACCTTCGGGAGTACCGCCAGGCCGTGGCCTTCGCCGAGGCCGCGCTGCGCTCGGCCGGACGGCACACGACTCCGGCGCTGGCCGCCGACCTGTACGCCATGCAGGCCAAGGCGTACGCCCAACTCGGCGACACCCAGGCCGCATTGGCCTGCATCCGCAAGGCGGAGGCGGCCGCGGAGCGGATCCGGCCCGGTACGGAACCCGACGAGACCGGCTACGTACAGCCCGGGCTCGTCAACGTACAGGTGGCCGAGGCGCTGCTCAGTCTGGGGGACCTGCACGCGGCCCACGAGCAGGCGACCGCCGCCGTCGGCACCCCCGCGCACGACCGCGGGCGCGTGCACCGGCTCGCGATGCTGTGCGAGATCCAGCTGCGCCAGGGGGAGGCCGATCAGGCGGTCGCGGCAGCGGCCGAAATGGCCGAGCGGGCCAAGGGGATGGAGTCGCTGCGGTTGCGGGACCGGCTCAGGGCGGTCCGGGAACAGCTGCTGACCAGCGGGTGTTCGGGCGCGGAGGAGACCGCGGAGCTCATCGACGGGGCGCTTCGCGTTCCCCTGTGACGGCTGGAACTGCTGCCATGTTGCCACCTACTCGATCGGAAGGTGGCAGAACCGTGCAGTGGATGAACCTGAGTGAGCAGACTGTGTACAAGAATCGCTGGTTCGACGTGAATCTCGCCGATGTGGAACTCCCCGACGGCCGGCACCTGGACCACTTCGTGATCCGGCTGCGCCCGGTCGCCGTCGCCACGGCCGTCAACGAGGCCAACGAGGTGCTGCTGCTGTGGCGCCACCGCTTCATCACCGGCAGCTGGGGCTGGGAACTGCCCGCCGGGGTGGTCGAGGACGGCGAGGACATCGCCGCGGCCGCCGCCCGGGAGATGGAGGAGGAGTCGGGCTGGCGCCCGGGCCCGCTCCACCACCTGATGACCGTCGAGCCGTCCAACGGGCTGACCGACGCCCGCCACCACCTCTACTGGGCGGACGGGGCCACCCACATCGGCCACCCCGAGGACGACTTCGAGTCCTCACGCCGCGAGTGGGTCCCGCTCAAGCTCGTGCCGGACATGATCGCGCGCGGCGAGATCCCGGCCGCCAACATGGCGGCCGGGCTCCTGTTGTTGCACCACCTGCGGCTCGGCTAGCCGTACGGGTAGAAGCCCGAGCCGGTCTTCCGGCCGAGGCGGCCGGCGTCGACCATCCGCTGGAGCAGCGGGGGAGCGGCGTACAGGGGCTCCTTGAACTCCGAGTACATCGAGTCGGCCACCGAGGCCACGGTGTCCAGGCCGATCAGGTCCGCCAGCTTCAGCGGGCCCATCGGGTGGGCGCAGCCCAGCTCCATGCCGTTGTCGATGTCCTCGCGGCTCGCGATGCCGGACTCGAACATCCGGATCGCGGACAGCAGGTACGGGATGAGGAGCGCGTTGACCACGAAGCCGGAACGGTCCTGGGCGCGGATCGCGTGCTTGCCCAGCACGCGTGCGACCAGGGCCTCGGCGCGCTTGATGGTCTCGTCGGCCGTGGTCAGCGCCGGGATCAGCTCGACGAGCTGCTGGACCGGGGCCGGGTTGAAGAAGTGGATGCCGATGACCTGGTCGGGCCGCGAGGTCGCGACGGCCAGCTTCACCAGCGGGATCGAGGAGGTGTTGGAGGCGAGGATCGCGTCCGGCCGGGTGATCACCTGGTCGAGGACCTGGAAGATCTCCGTCTTGACCTGCTCGTTCTCGACGACCGCCTCGATGACCAGGTCGCGGTCGGCGAACTCGCCGAGGTCGGTGGTGAAGGACAGTCGGGCCAGGGTGGCGTCCCGCTCCTCCACGCTGATCTTGCCGCGTTCGGCGGCCTTCGTCAGCGAGCTGTACAGCCGGGTGCGCCCGAGCTCCAGGGCCTCGCCGGTGGTCTCGGCGACCTTCACCTCAAGACCGCTGCGGGCGCACACCTCCGCGATGCCCGCGCCCATCTGGCCACAGCCCACTACGCCGACGCGTGCGATGTCGTCTGGGAGGTCCGTCACATCGTGCCTTTCGCTGCTCATCCATCGCGGGTCCCCCGTACTCGGCAGTGGTAACTGCGTTCCGGCGCCCGCCACGCCCCCCGACGTTACCCCCGACCTTGCCCCGCGTGGCGGGCCGGGGCGGGCATGCTGGGCGCACGCAGAGCAATGTCACGCAGCGAAATGGAGTCCTCACATGGCGTGCATGGGGCGGCGGGGAGTGCTGGCCACGGCCGCGGGGGTGCTGGCCGCTGCCGCCGCGGGCAACCCGGCGCAAGCGGCGCAGGGGCCGAAACCGGACGGGCCGGGGCGGGCGGAGCGACCGGCTCGGTCGACGGCGCCCGTGGTGGAGTTCCGCGGCATGTGGATCGCGTCCGTACTGAACGTGGACTGGCCCTCCGAAAGCGGGCTCTCCGCCGGGGAGCAGAAGGCCGAGCTACTGGCCCTCCTCGACACCGCGGTGCGGCGCCGGCTCAACGCGGTCATCCTCCAGGTGCGGCCCGCGGCCGACGCGATGTGGCCCGCAGCGCGCGAGCCGTGGTCGCAGTGGCTCACCGGCGAGCAGGGCGTCGACCCGGGCTGGGACCCGCTGGGCACGGCCGTGGCCGAAGCGCACGCCCGGGGGCTGGAGTTGCACGCCTGGTTCAACCCGTACCGCGTGGCGAACCATACCGACCGCAGCCTGCTCGCCGCCGGGCACCCGGCCCGCCGCAACCCGGGCTGGGCGGTCCCGTACGGCGGCAAGCTCTACTACAACCCCGGGCTGCCGCAGGTGCGGCGCTTCGTGCAGGAGGCGATGCTCGACGCCGTGTCCCGCTACGCCGTCGACGGGGTGCACTGGGACGACTACTTCTACCCGTACCCCGTGGAGGGGCAGGAGTTCGACGACGACGAGGCGTACGAGCTGCACGGCGGCTCCTTCGCCACCCGCGCCGACTGGCGCCGCCACAACACCGACACGCTGGTCCGGGAGATGTCCGAGCGGCTGCGGGTGCTGCGGCCCGCCGCCCGCTTCGGCATCAGCCCCTTCGCGGTCTGGCGCAACGACGACGTGGACCCGCTCGGCTCGCCCACCCGGGCGGGCATCGGCACGTACGACGACCTGTACGCGGACACCCGCAAGTGGGTCACCGAGGGCTGGATCGACTACGTCGTGCCGCAGGCCTACTGGCACATCGGGCACCCGACCGCCGACTACGCCAAGATCGTCCCGTGGTGGGCGCGGACGGTCGCGGGCACCCGCGTACAGCTCTACGTGGGCGAGGCGCTGTACCGCTGCGACGCGAACAGCCCCACCGCCGCGTGGCGCGATCCGCGCGAGCTGTCGCGCCACGTGAGCGTGGCCCGGCGGTACGCCGAGGTCCGCGGCCACGTCTACTTCTCGGCGAAGCAGGTGGTCGCGGACCCCAATGGGGCGATGGCCAGGGTGGTGGCCGACCACTATCCGACGGCGGCGGCGCCGCGCTGAGCCGGTGTGCGGGTGGTGGGCCGGTGGTGTGCGGGTGTTCAGCCGGTCATCAGTGGGTGGGCTCGGTGGGGTGCTTCACGACGCAGTCGGGGCCCGGGGACATGACGGCCTCGTGACCGTCGGCGAAACGGACCCGGTAGGGCGGGGTTCCGTTCTCTCCCAGGACCTGGGTGATCTCACCCACCTTGTCGTGCTGGCCCACGATCCTGCCGTGCTGCACCAACTGGTCGCCCTCGGTTGCGCGCATAGCTGACCTCCTCGGTGGCGGGCCGATCCGGTGCTAGCAGTTTAGGGCGTTATGGCGCTATTTGACCCGTTGGGTCACGGTGATGCAGACCAGCACCGCACAGGCGGCCACCGGCGCCGCGGGTGTCAGGTGCTCGCCGAGCAGGGCCACCGACCAGACCAGGGTCAGCAGCGGCTGGGCGAGCTGGAGCTGGCTGGCCCGCGCCGCGCCGATCTCGGCCATGCCGCGGTACCAGACGTACAGGCCGAAGAAGGTCGAGCCGACCGCCACCCAGACCAGCCCGATCAGCCCGTGCGCGCCGAGGTGGACCGGCTCGTACGCCAGTCCGATCACCGAACCGGCCACGCTGAGCGGCAGGCACAGCACCAGCGCCCAGCCCACCACCTGCCAGCCGGGCAGCACCCGGGCCAGGCGTCCGCCCTCGGTGTACCCGGCGGCGCACACCAGCAGGGCCGCGAAGAGGAACCCGTCGCCCGCCGAGAGCGCGCCGCCGCTCTGGGCCAGGGTGAAGCCGAGCACCACCGCGGCCCCGGCGACGGCCGCGCCCCAGAAGCGCCGCGAGGGCCGGGCCCCCGTACGCAGCGAGGACACCACGGCGGTGGTCAGCGGGAGGAGGCCCACCACCACGGCGGCGTGCGAGGTGGTGGAGGTCTGGAGCGCCAGGGTGGTGAGCAGCGGGAAGCCGACGACGACCCCCGCGGCGACGACCGCGAGCCCCGCCCAGTGCTCGCGGGCGGGCACCGGTACGCGCAGGGCCACCAGGAAGCCGCCGGCCGTCAGCGCCGCGAGCACGCTGCGCAGGGCGACCAGGGACCAGGGGCCGAAGCTCTCCAGGCCCCACGCGGTGCCGGGGAAGGTCAGCGAGAAGGCGACGACGCCGAGCGAGGCGAGGACCGTACCGCTGCTCACCGGTCCCCGAACCGCTATCGAGGTCGGGCGAGTAGCGCTATTCTGTGCTGTCATGTACGAGCGTAGCAGCGTGACTCAGCTGGCGGAATCACTGCGATCCGAACTCAACCGCTACCCGGTGGGTGGAAAGCTGCCGTCGAGCCGGGCCCTTGTCGAGCGCTATCGGGTCAGCCCCGTCACCGTCTCCCGGGCCCTCGCGCAGCTCGCCTCCGAGGGGCTCGTCACTACCCGGCCCGGCGCCGGGGTGTTCCGCTCGCCGCCCCGTACGTCGGCCCACGCGCCCGGGGACACCTCCTGGCAGGAGGTCGCCCTCAGCGCGGAGGGGGCCGGGGACGTGGTGCCGCGTTCCGTCGACGCCGCGGGGGTGCTGGCCTCGCTCACCGCGCCCCCGACCGGGGTGATCGAGCTCAACGGCGGCTACCTGCACTCCGCGCTCCAGCCCGAGCGGGCCATGGCGGCCGCGCTGGCCCGGGCCGGCCGGCGGCCCGGGGCGTGGGGGCGGCCGCCGGTGGAAGGGCTGCCGGAGCTGCGGGACTGGTTCGCGCGGGAGATCGGCGGCGCGGTGGGGGCCGCCGGTCGCGCCGGTGCGGTCGGCGCCGCCGACGTACTGGTCACCGCGGGCGGGCAGAGCGCGCTGACCACGGCCCTGCGGGCACTGGCCCCGCCCGGGGCGCCGATCCTGGTGGAGTCCCCGACATACCCGGGACTGCTGGCCATCGCGCGGGCCTCGGGCTGTCGGCCCGTACCGGTCCCGGTGGACGCCGACGGGGTCCGGCCGGAGCTGCTGGCCGCCGCCTTCGAGGCGACCGGGGCTCGGGTCTTCGTGTGCCAGCCGCTGTTCCAGAACCCGACGGGGGCCGTGCTGGCCCCCGAGCGGCGGGGCGAGGTGCTGCGGATCGCGCGGGCCGCAGGGGCCTTCGTGGTGGAGGACGACTACGCGCGGGCGCTCGCCCACGAGGACGCCGGCCCGCTGCCCGCGACCCTCGCCGCCGAGGACGCGGACGGCGTGGTGGTGCACGTACGGTCGCTGACCAAGATCACCTCGCCCAGCCTGCGGGTGGGGGCGCTGGCCGCCCGGGGTCCGGTCCTGGACCGGCTGCGCGCCATCCAGGTCGTGGACAGCTTCTTCGTGCCCCGGCCGCTCCAGGAGGCGGCCCTGGAACTGGTCGGCGCCCCTGCCTGGCCGCGCCACCTGCGGACGGTCGCCGCGGAGCTGCGCCACCGGCGGGACGTGCTCGCGGGGGCCCTGCGGCGGGAGCTGCCCGGCGTCGAACTGCCCCATCTGCCCACCGGGGGCTACCAGTTGTGGGTCCGCCCGGGCGAGGGCGACGACGCGTCCTTCACGGCAGGGGCCCTGCGCGCCGGGGTGGCGGTGGCCCCGGGCCGGCCCTACTTCTGCGCCGAGCCGCCGGGTCCGTACGTCCGGCTCAGCTTCGCCGGGGTCTCGGGTGCGGGGGAGCTGACCGAGGCGGTACGGCGGCTGCGGGCCGGCCTGGGAAGCGTTCCGGGAGGCCCGGCCGGGAGCGCCGCCGCGGACGGCGCGCGCAATGTGCTCGGCCCAGACGCTTGACCCCGTGCGACACGCGGCTCACCATCGCCGCATGCATGTTCGGGTTTCGCTCGTTGCCGCAGCCCGTAGTTCCTCGCTGCTCACCGAGCGCTTCGACGACGACCGCCCCCTCGACGGGGTCGGCTGGCGGGCCGTGGAGTCCGCCGCGCGGGGGCTGGTGCCGCTCGGGGCCGCCGAGCTGCGCTACTGCTCGCCGACCCCGCGCAGCCGGGCCACCGGCGAGGCCCTCGGGTACGCGCCGCTCGCCCAGCCCGCGCTGCGGGAGTGCGACATGGGCCGCTGGCGCGGGCTGACCCTGGCGGAGGTGACGGCCCACGAGCCCGCGGCGGTGGACCTCTGGCTCACCGACCCGCTGGCCGCCCCGCACGGCGGGGAGTGCCTGCTCACCTTCATCTCCCGGATCGGGAGCTGGCTGGACACCCGGCCGGCGGACGACGGGGGAGCCATCGTGGCGGTGGCGGAACCCTCGGTGGTCCGCGCCGCCCTGGTGTACGCCCTGAAGGCGCCCCCGCTGACGTACTGGAACGTAGACGTCCGCCCGCTCTCCACCGTCACCCTGACGGGCTGGTCGGGGCGCTGGCACCTCTCCCTCCAGGCCCCGGTGTGAGCGAAGGGACGCCACCGGCCTACCGCTTGACCCTGACCAGGTGCACGGCCGCCACCTCGCTGACGGTCACCGCGGACTGGTAGTCGGGGTCGAAGGCGCTGCCGGTCGCCTTGACCTCGACGTCACCGGCCTGGAACGGGGTCGTCCCGGTCGGGTCCGCCTCGGCGCTCCAGGCGGCGGGCGCGCCCGGTGCGCACCGGACCGTGGCCGTGTACGGGCCGCGGATCAGGACGTTGCGCTTGACCTGCGTCACCAGGCCCGAGACGTCCACCTGGACCGGCTTGTTGCAGGTGACCTTGCCGCTCACGTAGGCCCGGCCGTTGAGCGCGCTGGCCTTGCCGTCGACCGCGATGCCGACGCCGAGCGAGAGCTGGGCCGGAGCCGCCGGGTTCTTGAGGTGCACCTCGCCGCGCAGCGCGGGCGCGCCGCCCTCGCAGTGCTGCTCGTACGAGGCGTCGAGGGCCTCGACGTAGCCGTTGGGGCCCCAGGTGACCTTCGAGACGGTGAAGGACCCGGTGAGCGTGTTGCACCCGCGGCCGTTGCCGCTGAGGTTCAGGCCCGGGGCCCGGCCCTCGTTGAGCGGGAAGCGGGTGGCCCCCGCGTACGTCCCGGCCTTGAGCTCCGTACCGGAGGGCGCGGCCAGGTCCAGGTTCCACCAGTCGCCGTTGGTCCCGCTGATGGTGACGCCGACCTGGCCGTGGTCGGCGGACCCGCTCACGCTGAGGCGGTCCTGGGCGGCCGAGTAGCTGTACGACCGGCCGCCGCTGATGTAGTCGTCCGGGTCCCCGTCGAAGGCGACGGTCCCCTCCGTCACCGGCTGCGCCTGCGCGGCGCCGGCCGTGGCCAGGCCGCCCGCGGTCAGTGCCAGTGCGATGCCCAGGGCGGTCGCGGCGCCCGCGAAGGCGCGCCGCATCGTCTGTCGGGTCAAGGTCTCGATCCCCCCGTGCAGGTGCTCGGAAGCCTGGTGCGCGGCGGTCTGCCGGACCGGCGAGCGGAGTCTTGCAACCGCCCGCGTGGAGCGGCAACCCATTTACACAGAAGGGGAGTTGGAGGGTTCGGAGAGCGCCGGCAGGACCTGCTCGGCGACGCGGACCAGTACCTCGTCCTCCGGCAGCATGCCGTTCTCGCGCCACATGACCACCTCGAAGCTGCCGCCGCCGTCCTTCGGGTCCTGGGCCACGGCCAGGACGCGGGCCGGGACGCCTGGGCCGCTCTTCGTGTCGCTGCCGTCGAGCCGGAAGCTGATGTTGAGGGTGCGCTCCGAGTAGAAGACCGCTGGGCGGTCCAGGACCGTGGCCCGCCGCCCGACGGGCCCCAGGAGCGCGGCGGTCGCGGACACCGGCGCCCCGTCGTAGGTGGCCGAGAGCGTCACGGTGTAGCTGTCGAACTCGATCTTCGCCGAGGGGGTGATGACCTGCAGGCCGCCGACGGACCTCCCGGTGCCGTCGTCGTTGCTGATGGACTTCGGCACCTCTCCCGGAGTGCCCAGCAGTGCGGCGAGGTCGGGGCGGTTCAGCGTCTCGCAGAGCCGCATCCCGGACAGGTGCCCGGGCTGGCGCGCCGGCTCCTGCGCGGGCTTTGCGGGCTTTGCGGGCTTTGCGGGCGAGCACTTGGGCGGCGGCGGAGCGGCTCCGCCCGAGGAGGCCGAATGCTGCGCGATCACCCAGAAGCCGGCGGCCAGCGCTCCCACGAGCACCACGGCCGTGACGGCCTGCCCCCACGGGTTCGGTTCCTCCGCGTGCGCGTTCACGTCGTCGTACGTCATGTCCCCCACCTGGCGTGATCCCCCGATACGTGCCCGGGACCGTAACCCGTGATCATCGGGCGGACAAGGGCGAGGTCAGGGTGCCGGCAGCACCCCGGCGCGGGCGGCGGCCAGTGCGACGGCCACGGCCCGGTCCGCGGTCGCCCCGTCGACGGGTTCGCCGGTGAACACGAGCCGGAAGTAGATCGGCGCGACGAGGGTCTTGAGGAGTTCGGCGGGGTCGGTGTCCGCGGGCAGTTCGCCCCGCTCGACGGCCCGGGTGACGACCGGCTCCGCCCGCCGGAACCGGTCGTCGAAGAGCGCGTGCTTGACCTCGGCGAGCCGGGGGATGCGCACGGCGTCCGAGAGGGCGGCGGTCAGCAGGGCCCGGCCGGCCCGCGTGGTCATGGCGGCGACGAGGGAGCGGGCCAGCGCGCGCAGGTCGCCCTCCACCGCTCCGGTGTCGGGGATCGGGATGTCCGTGGCGAAGTGGCTGGTCAGCGCGTCGGCGACCAGGCCGTCGGAGTCGCTCCAGTTCCGGTAGATCGTCGTCTTGTGTACGCCGGCCCGGCGCGCGACGCCTTCGACGGTCAGCGCCGCGTACCCCGTCTCCGTGAGCTCGGCGAGGGCCGCCTCCAGCACCGCGGCCCGCATCTTGCTGCCCCGCCCGACGGCGGGGGCGCGCCCGGAGGGCGACCCGACAGACTCCATTGCAACTCCCAGTTGCGTTGATGGCGGAACGTGCGACAGGATCAGATTAACGCAACTGAGAGTTGCAATGCCGACTCGTGACCCATGAATCGAGACCTCCGTGACCCGTCAGCCCCACGAGTCCGTCCCCGACCAGTCGGGGCGCCTGGCCGTCGTTACCGGCGCCAACAGCGGCATCGGTTACGTCACCGCCCGCGAACTCGCCCGCCGCGGCGCCCACGTCGTCCTGGCCTGCCGCAACGGCCAGCGCGGGCGGGACGCGCTGGAGCGGCTGCGCGCCGAAGTCCCCGGCGCCCGCGCGGAACTGCGTACCCTCGACCTCGCCGACCTCACTTCCATCCGGCGCTTCGCCGAGGCCTGGGAGCACGACCGGCTCGACCTCCTGGTCAACAACGCCGGCGTGGCCATGGTGCCGTTCTCCCGGACCGCCGACGGCTTCGAGTCCCAGTTCGGCGTCAACCACCTCGGCACGTTCGCGCTCACCGGCCTCCTCATGCCCCACCTGCTGGCCGCCGCCGCCCCGCGCGTCGTCACGGTCAGCAGCGAGGGCCAGCGCTTCGCCCGCTTCGACATGGCCAACCTCAACGCCGAGCGCCGCTACCGGTCCCCCTTCGCCTACCTGCAGTCCAAGCGGGCCAACCTCTACTTCGCCGTGGAACTCCAGCGCAGGGCCGACGCCGCCGGGCTGGCGCTGCGCAGCATGGCCGTCGCCCCCGGACTCACCCGCTCCAACGTCCTCACCGGCGGCGCCAACCGCGCCCGGGGCCGCGCCTACGCGACCCTCGTGCGCCTCCTCCTGCGCGTCGCCTTCCGCCCCACGCCCGAGGGGGCCAGGACCTCCCTGTACGCCGCGACCACCCCCGGCCTGCCCGGGGGCAGCTACGTCGTGCCCGACGGCCCGCTCCAGCTCCGCGGCGCGCCCGTCCTGCGCCATCGGGAACGTGCGATCCGGGACGGGGCGACGGCCCGGGAGTTGTGGGCGCGCTCGGAACGCCTCACCGGCGTGCGCTTTCCGTTCCCTCGCTTCACTCCGGATTCCGTTCCGGGCCCGTGAAGTCGGGCTGGGCATAGCCCGGGGCGACGTTCTCCTTGACGCGCGGGACGGGCGGCGGTGGCGGCACGTACCGGTCGATGCCCCGGTGCGCCAGGAGCAGCGCCTCGCGCTCCTCGCCCGCCGGTCCGCCCTTGACCGTGACCAGGGCCGGGGTGTTGTCGGAGTCGTGGCCGTCGAGGTCCACGCCCGGCGTCCAGCCGCCGGCTTCGGTCCACGTGGTGTGGCGGAGCCTGCTGACCTTCGGATCGGCCTGCGGGTAGACGGCGTGGAGCCTGCCGTCGTAGGGGGACGGCGCGGCCGTGCGGGAGGACAGCTCGGTCGCGGGCAGGGCGCCCTGCGCGATGCGGGCGCCCCGGTGCAGGCGGTGGACGACGCCGTCCACCGCGGCCACGGCGGGGGCGGCCACGCTCAGGTGGTTCACGAACGGCACACCCGTGTTCCATCCACCGTCCGTGGTGAACGCCGCCCGCCACGGATTCTGGTCGTCCTTGAGTTCCTCTGACGCGTGTGCTCCTTGCTCGTCAGTCGCGCGGGCCGCTACGCAACGTACGGGCCCGGTGGCCCGAGCCCCCGAGGGAGTCGGGAATGAGCACCCTGTGGACCCGGGAAAGGCTGAAGCGATTCACCAAGGAATGGCGACCCAACTGTTTTGCATAAACGTGCGGTGATACGTATAGTCATGCCATCGAGGAGGAGGGTCCGATGGTGGTACGTGTAGCGGTGGCCGGAGCCAGTGGGTATGCGGGCGGTGAAGTCCTGCGCCTGCTGCTCTCGCACCCCGAGGTGGAGATCGGCGCGCTGACCGCGAACTCCAACGCCGGGCAGCTGCTCGGCGGCCTGCAGCCGCACCTCGTGCCGCTCGCCGGGCGCACCCTGGAGGCGACCACGCCCGAGGTCCTCGCCGGCCACGATGTCGTGTTCCTCGCCCTGCCGCACGGGCAGTCCGCCGCCGTCGCGGCGCAGCTCGGCGAGGACGTCCTCGTCGTCGACATGGGCGCCGACCACCGGCTCAAGGACTCCGCGGACTGGGACAAGTTCTACGGCGCCCCGCATGCCGGGACCTGGCCGTACGGGCTCCCCGAGCTGCCCGGCGGCCGCGCCGCGCTCGCGGGGTCCAAGCGCATCGCGGTCCCCGGCTGCTATCCGACCGCCGTCACGCTGGCGCTCTTCCCGGCGTACGCCGCCCAGCTCGCCGAGCCCGATGCCGTCATCGTCGCCGCCACCGGCACCTCCGGCGCGGGCAAGGCGCTCAAGCCGCACCTGCTCGGCTCCGAGGTCATGGGCTCCATGAGCCCGTACGGCGTCGGCGGCGGACACCGGCACATCCCCGAGATGATCCAAAACCTCAGCCCCGCGGCCGGACAGCGGGTGACGGTGTCGTTCACGCCGACCCTCGCCCCCATGCCCCGCGGCATCCTCGCCACCTGCTCCGCCAAGGCGCTCCCCGGCACCACCGCCGACGCGGTCCGCGCCGCGTACGAGAAGGCGTACGCGGACGAGCCCTTCGTGCACCTGCTGCCCGAGGGGCAGTGGCCGGCGACGGCGTCCGTCTACGGTTCCAACGCCGTTCAGATCCAGGTCGCGTACGACGAGGCCGCGCAGCGGATCATCGCGATCAGCGCCATCGACAACCTCACCAAGGGCACCGCCGGCGGCGCGGTGCAGAGCATGAACATCGCCCTCGGCCTCCACGAGGGCCTGGGTCTTTCCACGATCGGAGTCGCACCGTGAGCGTCGCACGCGCAGCCACCGGGCTGCAGACGACGACGATGGCAGCAGGTCCGCGCTGCGCGGGCGGAGAAGCGAACAAGGAGGCGCAGTGAGCGTCACGGCAGCACAGGGATTCACCGCCGCGGGCATCGCGGCCGGGATCAAGGCGAACGGCAACCCGGACCTCGCCCTCGTCGTCAACAACGGCCCCCGACTCGCCGCCGCCGGCGTCTTCACCTCCAACCGCGTCAAGGCCGCGCCCGTGCACTGGTCCGAGCAGGTCCTGCGGGGCGGCACCGTCAGCGCGGTCGTCCTGAACTCGGGCGGCGCCAACGCCTGCACCGGTCCCAAGGGCTTCCAGGACACCCACGCCACCGCCGAGCACGTCGCCGCCGCACTGGGCGGCGAGCACAACGCCGGCGAGGTCGCCGTCGCGTCGACCGGGCTGATCGGCGTCCTGCTGCCCATGGACAAGCTGCTGCCGGGCGTCGACACCGCGGTCGCCGCGCTGAGCGCGGACGGCGGCGAGGCCGCGGCCATCGCCATCAAGACCACCGACACCGTGCACAAGACGGCCACCGTCTCGCGGGGAGGCTGGACCGTCGGCGGCATGGCCAAGGGCGCGGGCATGCTCGCCCCGGGCCTGGCCACCATGCTCGTCGTCCTGACCACCGACGCCGACGTGGACGCCGCCACCCTCGACAAGGCGCTGCGCGGCGCCACCCGCACCACCTTCGACCGGGTGGACTCCGACGGCTGCATGTCCACCAACGACACGGTGCTGCTGCTCGCCTCGGGCGCCTCCGGCCAGGTGCCGGCGTACGAGGAGTTCGCGGAGGCCGTACGCACGGTCTGCGACGACCTCGCCCGCCAGCTGATCGGCGACGCCGAGGGCGCCAGCAAGGACATCCGCATCGAGGTCATCGGCGCGGCCAGCGAGGAGGACGCGGTCGAGGTCGGCCGGTCCATCGCCCGCAACAACCTGCTCAAGTGCGCCATCCACGGCGAGGACCCGAACTGGGGCCGGGTGCTCTCGGCCATCGGCACCACCAAGGCGGCCTTCGACCCCGACCGCCTCAATGTCGCCATCAACGGCGTCTGGGTCTGCAAGAACGGCTCGGTCGGTGACGACCGGGACCTGGTCTCCATGAAGGACCGGGAGGTCCGCATCACCGCCGACCTGTCCACCGGCGGCGAATCGGCCGTGATCTGGGCCAACGACCTGACCGCCGAGTACGTCCACGAGAACAGCGCGTACAGCTCGTGAGTACGGCGAGGAAGCACACCGCGCTGCCGAAGGCAGAGATCCTCATCGAGGCCCTGCCCTGGCTCACCCGCCACAACGGCAAGATCGTCGTGATCAAGTTCGGCGGCAACGCCATGATCGACGAGGACCTCAAGGCGGCCTTCGCCCAGGACGTCGTCTTCCTGCGCCAGGCGGGCCTCAAGCCCGTCGTGGTGCACGGCGGCGGTCCCCAGATCAACGCCCAGCTCGACAAGCAGGGCCTGGTGAGCGAGTTCAAGGCGGGCCTGCGCGTCACCACCCCGGAGGCCATGGACGTCGTACGGATGGTCCTGGCGGGGCAGGTCCAGCGCGAGCTGGTCGGGCTGCTCAACCAGCACGGGCCCCTCGCGGTCGGCATGACCGGCGAGGACGCCCACACCATCACCGCTGCCAAGCACACCCCGGAGATCGAGGGCGAGCTCGTCGACATCGGGCGGGTCGGCGAGATCACCGCCATCGACACGGGCGCGATCGAGGCGCTGCTGGCGGACGGCCGGATCCCGGTCATCTCCTCCATCGCGCGCAGCGCCGACGACCACCACGTGTACAACGTGAACGCAGACACGGCCGCCGCCGCGCTCGCCGCCGCGCTGGGCGCCGAGACGCTGATGGTCCTCACGGACGTCGAGGGCCTCTACGCGGACTGGCCCAACAGCGACGAGGTCATCAGCCGCCTCACCGTCAGCGAGCTGGAGAAGCTGCTGCCCGAGCTGTCCAGCGGCATGGTGCCCAAGATGGAGGGCTGCCTGCACGCCGTACGGGGCGGGGTGAGCACGGCCCGCGTGATCGATGGGCGGGTCCAGCACTCGATCCTGCTGGAGATCTTCACCGACGAGGGAATCGGCACGATGGTCGTGCCCGACGGGCAGCAAGGGGGAGCACAGTGAGCGAGTCGACAGGCAACCAGGGGTACGCTGCCCGCTGGCAGAACGCGCTGACCAACAACTACGGCACCCCCGCGACGGCCCTGGTGCGGGGCGAGGGCGCCCAGGTCTGGGACGCGGACGGCAAGCAGTACACCGACTTCGTCGGCGGCATCGCGGTCAACGCCCTCGGCCACGCCCACCCGGCGATCGTCGAGGCGGTCTCCGCGCAGGTGCGGACCCTCGGACACGTCTCCAACCTCTTCGCCTCCGAGCCGGTCGTCGCGCTCGGCGAGCGGCTGCTCCAGCTCTTCGGCCGCCCCGGCAAGGTTTTCTTCTGCAACTCCGGCGCCGAGGCCATCGAGGCCGCCTTCAAGATCGGCCGACTGACCGGGCGGACCCATATGGTGTCCACCACCGGCGGCTTCCACGGCCGGACCATGGGCGCCCTCGCGCTCACCGGCCAGCCCGCGAAGCAGGGCCCCTTCCTGCCGCTGCCTGGCGATGTCACGCACGTTCCGTACGGCGACGTCGAAGCGCTGCGGGCCGCCGTGACCGAGGAGACGGCCTTCGTCGTCATCGAGCCGATCCAGGGCGAGAACGGCGTGGTCGTCCCGCCGGCCGGCTACCTGACGGCCGCCCGGGAGATCACCCGCGCGACCGGCACCCTGCTCGTCCTCGACGAGGTGCAGACCGGCATCGGGCGCTGCGGCCAGTGGTTCGAGCACCAGGCACACGAGGGCGTCGAGCCCGACCTCGTCGCACTCGCGAAGGGCCTGGGCGGCGGACTGCCGATCGGCGCCGTCGCCGCCTTCGGCCCGGCCGCGGACCTGCTCCAGCCCGGCCAGCACGGCACCACCTTCGGCGGCAATCCGATCGCCTGCGCCGCCGGCCTCGCCGTGATCGACACCATCGCCGCCGAGGGTCTCCTTGAGCAGGTCAAGGCACGTGGCGAGCGGCTGCGGGCCGGAATCGAAGGTTCCGGGCATGCGCTCGTCTCCCATGTCCGTGGTGAGGGCCTTCTGCTGGGTATCGTGCTGACCGAGTCGCTCGCACCGCTGGTGCAGAAGGCCGCTCAGGACGCCGGCTTCCTGGTCAACGCGCCCGCCCCCGCCGTCGTACGGCTCATGCCCCCGTACGTGATCTCCGAGGCCGAGGTGGACGCGTTCCTCCGGGCGCTGCCCGGCATCCTCGACGCGGCCGGCGATGCAGCCCATGGGGACGGATCCGGAGAATGAGACGACGATGAGTCAGGCGCAGGACAACGAGCACGGCGGGCAGGCCGTCCCGCAGACCCGCACCGCCCGCCACCGCCGGATCGTGGACATCCTCAACCGGCAGCCGGTCCGCTCCCAGAGCCAGCTGGCCAAACTGCTCGCCGACGACGGGCTGAGCGTCACCCAGGCGACGCTCTCCCGCGACCTCGACGAGCTGGGCGCGGTGAAGATCCGCAACACCGGCGGCGAGCTGATCTACGCGGTCCCGAGCGAGGGCGGTTTCCGCACCCCGCAGGCACCGCTCGGCGAGTCGGCGAAGGAGGAGCGCATGCGGCGCCTCTCCGGTGAACTGCTGATCTCGGCGGAGGCCTCCGCGAACCTCGTCGTCCTGCGCACCCCGCCGGGCGCGGCCCAGTTCCTCGCCTCGGCGATCGACCAGGCCGAGCTCCAGGCCATCCTCGGGACGATCGCGGGCGACGACACCCTGATGCTGATCAGCCGCGACCCGGCGGGCGGCCAGGCCCTCGCCGACCACCTCCTGCGCCTGGCGCAGAAGGAAGGCTGAGCGCCCGCTGCTCAGTAGCGGGTCACCGCCAGCGCCCCGGACTCGGTGCCGACCGCGATGTGCGGGCGGCGCCGGGGGTTCGCCCAGCGCAGGATCGCCCGCATGGCCCGCTCCGGGACCGAGACGCAGCCGGCCGTCGCGCCCTTGCCGTTCACGTGCAGGAAGATGCCCGCGCCCCGGCCGCGTACCGGGCGGTCGTAGTTGAAGCCGATGACCAGTGCGTGCGCGTACTGCTTCTCGTACGAGACCAGGTGCTCGGCCTCGCCCGGCGCGCAGTCCGCGGGCAGCGGCTCCACCCAGCGGTTGTAACTGCCCGAGGCGTTGTCCTGGCACCACCACGACGCGGGGCTCACCCGCCGGTAGCCGACCTCCGTCCCGGCGGGGGCGCGCGCGATGCCGAACGCGTACGGGAGGTCGTACAGGCCGGTCGGTGTGGTGCTCGTGCCCTGCCTGCGGGTCGCGCCCTCGGTCAGGCCGTTCGCACCGAAGCGGGCCGGCGCGCTGCCGGCCTCGAACCAGTGCCCCGCCCGCCGGTCCCACCAGGTCACCCGCCCGGTCGTGGACCCGGGAGCCGGGGCGACGGCCGTGATCAGCTGGCTGCCGCCGCCGGTGTCGGCGAGGCGGTCGGGCAGCGGCGAAGAGCCGTGGGGGAAGAGGCCGGTGACGACCAGTGAGCCGGCGAGCAGAGCGGTACGCAGCACCCGTCAGACGGTACGCGGCGGCAGGGGCAGCGGCAGCGCAGGCAGGCCGTCGATGCTCGTTTCGATGAACTCCTTCTTCTCGCAGTACGCCGCGAACTCCTCGTCCGTCTTGCGGCCGAAGTACTCCGCGTGGAGCGTGCGCTCGCCCTGGTACTCCATGAAGGGGACGGCGTACCCGCACACGTCCGTGATCCGGCGGGCGCGCACCACGATGACGGCCCGCGCGGAGGGTCCGTCGGCATCCCCGAACAGGGCGATCAGCCCACCCCAGCGCGGGTCGTCGCGGAAGACGGCCTCGCCCTCGCCGTGGATGCGCACGATGTTCGGCGGGCCGCTGAAGGCGCACCACATGAGCGTGATCCGGCCGTTCTCCCGGACGTGCGCGATGGTCTCGGCGCCGCTGCCGCCGAAGTCGAGGTAGGCGAGGGTCTGTTCGTCGATGACGACGAGCGTCCCGGCGCGGCCCTTGGGGGAGAGGTTGATGTGGCCGTCCCCGGTGAGCGGGGCGGTCGCGGTGAAGAAGACGGGCTGCGCCTCGATGAACTCGCGCAGCCGGCCGTCTATGCGTTCGTGGAGCTTTCCCATGGCGGTCAGTATCCGCCCCTCGTGGATCCGCCCGGAGGCAGCCCGAGCCGTGAGCGCATCTGCCTCATGACCCAGTCGTCGAACAGCCCCGTGCAGCGGTCCAGCAGGGCGCCGACCTCCGGGTCCCGCACCGGCAGGGGGAGCGGCCCGTACGGGGACCACAGGCTCTGGACGTGCCCCGCGGCGATGCGCCGCAGGGTCGGGTCATCGTCCGTCAGCAGCTCCACGGCGGCACGGAATCCGACCGCACCGCCCTGCGCGTGCAGCAGCCGGTAGGCGGCCCGGCGGGTGTGCACCGGTCGGCCGGGCTCGGTCCGGGCCCGCAGCCAGTCGGCGGGCAACTGCCCGGCCGAGGTGCGCAGGCTCAGGGAGGCCTCGCGGGCCACGGCCGCCGACGGGTCGTCCAGCAGCGGGCGCAGCAGCCCGATGTCGGTGGTGTCCAGCACCCGTAGCCCGCCCACGGCGGCGGCCCGCACGGCGTTGTCGGGGTGCGCCAGCAGCCCGCGCAGCAGCGGCGCGTCCTCGCGGCGGGCGCACTCGGCGAAGCCCGTCACCGCGTACGGAGTGATGCGGCCCGGGTCCTCGACCAGCTCGCGGTAGCGGCCGTACGGGTCGCCGCCGCCCTGGCGGACCGCCCACCGGGCGCAGGCCCGGACCAGCCCGGAGCGGTCGGCGAGGTGGTCCGCGGCCCCGTCGGCCCGCCCGGCCCGGCGCAGGGCGGTGACCCCGGCGGCGCGGACCGCCGGGCTGTGGGAGCCGAGCAGGGAGGCGAAGGCCTCGTCGTCCGGCCCGTCGGCCGCCATGGCCGCGAGCGCGGCGTCCGTCCACAGCTGGCCGGTCTGCGGATCCAGCTCGGCGGCGGCCAGCCGGGCGAGTTCCCGTACGCCGAACCGGCCGCTCTCCAGCGACAGCCGCGCCGCGTACCGCCGCGTCGGCAGGTCCGCGCTCGCGCGCAGCTCGGCCTGCATCTGCGTGTCGCGCAGGGCCGCGGGCAGCAGCTCAAGGACCCAGGTGCCGTGCTCGCGCCGGGCCAGCCGCAGGAGGAACGGGGTCAGTCGGCGCAGGGTGCCGGCGGGATCGGCGGCCATCGCCGCGAGCAGTACGCGCCTGGCCTGTTCGCGTACGGCCGGAACCCAGTCGGTGCAGCGGATCGCGACGAGTTCGGGCACCGGATCCGGCCCCCGGAGCGCGGCCTCGCGGACGTAGCCGTCGGGGTGGCACAGCGCGACCACCGGGCGGCCGTCGGGCGCGGTCCCGTGGCGCCGGCGGTGGATCTCGCGTACGGCCTGCTCGAAGGCGATCCACGTGTGCGTCGAGCCCTCCGGGAGCGGCGCCGGGGTGTGACCGGGCTCCCCGCCGTCCATCAGCCGCGACGCGCTCGCGTACCCCGCCTGTACCGCCCGTTCCCGCCTCGCGCCCATGCGGCCTCCCCGCCCCTTGTCCGTGACTGCTGAGCGTAGGCAACCCGTCGGCCTGCGCGCCTGCGATATTCCCGCTGGTCAGGAGGCGAGACAGGGGATCGATTGACGAAACATACGGAGCAGTGCATAGTTATGCCTGTCGTTGAATGCACCGTAAGGAGAACCCCGTGGCCGAGCGCGTCGTACTCGCCTATTCGGGCGGCCTGGACACCTCCGTCGCCATCGGCTGGATCGCCGAGGAGACGGGCGCCGAGGTCATCGCCGTTGCCGTGGACGTCGGCCAGGGCGGCGAGGACCTGGACGTCATCCGCAAGCGCGCTCTCGCATGCGGTGCCGTCGAGGCCGAGGTCGCCGACGCCAAGGACGAGTTCGCCAATGAGTACTGCCTCCCGGCGATCAAGGCGAACGCCCTCTACATGGACCGCTACCCGCTGGTCTCGGCACTCTCCCGGCCCACGATCGTCAAGCACCTGGTCGCCGCCGCCAAGAAGCACGGCGCCTCGACCGTCGCCCACGGCTGCACCGGCAAGGGCAACGACCAGGTCCGCTTCGAGGCCGGCATCGCCGCCCTCGGCCCCGACCTCAGGTGCATCGCCCCGGTCCGCGACTACGCGATGACCCGGGACAAGGCCATCGCCTTCGCGGAGAAGGCCGACCTACCGATCGCGACCACCAAGAAGTCCCCGTACTCCATCGACCAGAACGTCTTCGGGCGCGCCGTCGAGACGGGCTTCCTGGAGGACATCTGGAACGCCCCGATCGAGGACATCTACGAGTACACCTCCAACCCGGCGCTCCCTCGTGAGGCCGACGAGGTCGTCATCTCCTTCGAGGCCGGCGTCCCGGTCGCCATCGACGGCAGGCCCGTCACCGTCCTGCAGGCCATCCAGCAGCTCAACGAGCGCGCCGGAGCCCAGGGCGTCGGCCGGATCGACATCGTCGAGGACCGCCTGGTCGGCATCAAGTCCCGCGAGGTGTACGAGGCTCCGGGCGCGATCGCGCTGATCACCGCCCACCAGGAGCTGGAGAACGTCACCGTCGAGCGCGAGCTGGCCCGCTACAAGCGGCAGGTCGAGCAGCGCTGGGGCGAGATGGTCTACGACGGCCTGTGGTTCTCCCCGCTCAAGCGGGCGCTGGACGGCTTCATCAACGAGGCCAACCAGCACGTCACCGGTGACATCCGGATGACGCTGCACGGCGGCCGCGCCGTCGTCACCGGCCGCAGGTCCGAGGAGTCGCTCTACGACTTCAACCTGGCGACCTACGACTCGGGTGACACCTTCGACCAGTCCAAGGCCCAGGGGTTCATCGAGATCTTCGGCCTCTCCTCGAAGATCGCGGCCCGCCGCGACCTCGCCTGAGCCGTCGCACGCAGTACGCAGTACGCAGTACCAGGGCGGCCTCCCCGTTACCTCCGCGGCGGGGAGGCCGTTGCACACCCGAAGCCATGCAGTCTTGAGGAGCAGTAGCTGTGAGCAGCAACAACGGTGACGTCCGGCTCTGGGGCGGGCGCTTCGCCGACGGCCCCGCCGAGGCCCTCGCGAAGCTGTCCGCGTCGGTCCACTTCGACTGGCGCCTCGCGCCGTACGACATCGCCGGCTCGCGCGCCCACGCCCGCGTGCTCCACAAGGCGGGCCTGCTCACGGCCGAGGAACTGGACCGCATGATCGCGGGCCTGGACCAGCTGGAGGCCGACGTGGCCGACGGCTCCTTCGTGGGCACCATCGCCGACGAGGACGTGCACACCGCCCTGGAGCGGGGCCTCCTGGAGCGGCTCGGCGCCGACCTCGGCGGCAAGCTGCGGGCCGGGCGGTCGCGCAACGACCAGGTGGCCACCCTCTTCCGGATGTACCTGCGCGATCACGCCCGGACCATCGGCGGCCTGGTCGCCGAGCTCCAGGACGCCCTGGTCGGGCTGGCCGAGACGCACGCCGACGTGGCCATGCCGGGCCGCACGCACCTCCAGCACGCGCAGCCGGTGCTCTTCGCCCACCACGTACTGGCCCACGTGCAGTCCCTGTCCCGGGACGCGGAGCGGCTGCGGCAGTGGGACACCCGGACCGCGGTCTCCCCGTACGGCTCGGGCGCGCTGGCCGGCTCCTCGCTGGGCCTGGACCCGGAGGCGGTCGCCGCCGACCTGGGCTTCGAGCGCGGTTCGGTCGGCAACTCCATCGACGGGACGGCCTCGCGCGACTTCGTCGCCGAGTTCGCCTTCATCACCGCGATGATCGGGATCAACCTGTCCCGGATCGCGGAGGAGATCATCATCTGGAACACGAAGGAGTTCTCCTTCGTGACCCTGCACGACGCCTTCTCGACCGGGTCGTCGATCATGCCGCAGAAGAAGAACCCGGACATCGCCGAGCTGGCGCGCGGCAAGTCGGGCCGCCTCATCGGCAACCTGACCGGGCTCCTGGCCACGCTGAAGGCGCTGCCGCTCGCGTACAACCGCGACCTCCAGGAGGACAAGGAGCCGGTCTTCGACTCCTGCGACACCCTCGAAGTGCTGCTGCCGGCCTTCACCGGGATGATGGCGACCCTCACGGTCAACCGGGAGCGGATGGAGGAGCTGGCTCCGGCGGGCTTCTCGCTCGCCACCGACATCGCGGAGTGGCTGGTCAAGCAGGGCGTCCCGTTCCGGGTGGCGCACGAGGTCGCGGGCGAGTGCGTCAAGGAGTGCGAGGGGCTCGGCATCGAGCTCGACGAGCTCACGGACGAGCAGTTCGCGAAGATCTCGGAGCACCTGACGCCCGAGGTCCGCACCGTCCTCAACGTGCCCGGCGCGCTGGCCTCCCGCAACGGCCGCGGCGGCACCGCCCCGTCGGCGGTCGCGGTCCAGCTCACCGAGCTGAAGGCCGACCTGGTCATCCAGCACGCCTGGGCGATCCACAAGCAGTAGCGAGTAGCAGTAGCCGTCACACCGGAAGGGGGGGGGGGGGGGGGGGGGGGGGGGGGGGGGGAGGGGCGGGGGGGGGGGGGGGGGGGGGGGGGGGGGGAGGAAGGGGAAAAAGAAGCACCGGAACACCCCCCCACCAAGGGGGAGGGGGGCCGGGGGGGAGCG
>NZ_JBVJUY010000010.1:226991-242166 GCF_055604165.1 Streptomyces sp. NPDC037242 | reverse complement strand
AGGCCCATCCGGAGGTCTTCGACATCCTGCTCCAGGTCCTGGACGACGGCCGCCTCACCGACGGGCAGGGCCGGACGGTGGACTTCCGCAACACCATCCTGATCCTGACCTCCAACCTCGGAAGCCAGTACCTGATGGACCCCGCCACCCCGGCGGAGCTGAAGAAGGCCCAGGTCCTGGAGGTGGTCCGGTCCTCCTTCAAGCCGGAGTTCCTCAACCGCCTCGACGACCTCGTCGTCTTCTCCGCCCTCTCCGGCGACGAGCTCGCGCACATCGCCGAGCTCCAGATCGGCCGCCTCGCCCAGCGGCTGGCCGACCGCCGCCTGACCCTGGACGTCACCCCCGGGGCCCTGGCCTGGCTCGCGGACAAGGGCAACGACCCGGCCTACGGCGCCCGGCCCCTGCGCCGCCTGATCCAGACGGCCATCGGCGACCGCCTCGCCAAGGAGATCCTCTCCGGCGAGGTCAAGGACGGAGACACCGTACGGGTCGACGTGGCGGGCGAGGACCTGCTGGTCGGCAAGGCGCTCTGAGCCCCGGAGGGGCCTTTACCTGCCCTTACCTGCCTTTACCTGCGCCCTACGCCTGTCCGCCCGGAGCGGATAGGCGGGTGCGGGGGTGGACACGGGGTGGGAGCGATGGGGGAGGATGAGTTCATCCGCACGAAGGGAAATACACGGTGAGCATCGACCCGGCCTCGATTCCGAACTTCGGAGGGCAGCAGCCCGATCCGCAGGCCACAGGACCGGCGGGCCCCGTCGTCCCCGACCAGGATCTGGTCAAGCAGCTGCTGGAGCAGATGGAGCTCAAGTACGTCGTCGACGACGAGGGTGACCTCGCGGCGCCGTGGGAGGAGTTCCGCACGTACTTCATGTTCCGCGGCGAGGGCGAGCAGCAGGTCTTCTCGGTGCGGACCTTCTACGACCGCCCGCACAAGATCGACGAGAAGCCCCAGCTCCTGGAGTCGATCGACGACTGGAACCGCCGCACCCTGTGGCCGAAGGTCTACAGCCACACGCACGACGACGGCTCCGTCCGCCTGATCGGCGAGGCGCAGATGCTGATCGGCACCGGCGTCAGCCTGGAGCACTTCGTGTCCTCCACGGTCAGCTGGGTCCGGGCCTCCATCGAGTTCGACAAGTGGCTCGTGGAGCAGCTCGGCCTGGAGAAGGACGTCGACTCCGCAGCCGAGGGCGACGACAAGGGCGGCGACTCGGGCGAGGAAACGAACTAGCGAGCTGGCGACCTAGTCGTTCCAGCACGTCACAGCGGTACCCGGGCTACGAGGAGCAGGTACACCCCGTAGCCGTGGGAGAGCCCGGCCAGCACTCCGGTCACCACGACCGCGGTGCGCGGCCGGGCTTTCGCCATGACGGCCGCCACCGGCAGGAGCAGCGGGAACGCGGGCAGCAGGAAGCGCGGCTTCGACTCGAAGAAGCCGGCCCCGCCGAAGGTGATCAGCAGCAGCACCCCCGTGTACGCGAGCAGCGGCAGCGCGGTCCGGTCCAGCGCCAGCAGCACCGCGAGCAGCCCCGCCAGGGCCAGCACGGCCACCGTCACGGTGGTCGCCAGTGCCACGTGCCCGCCGGTCAGCACCTTCGCGGCGGAGTTCAGGGCGCCCGCGCCGAAGTCGAAGCGGGAGCCCCAGCGCCGCTGCACGGTGAAGTACCCGCCGAGCGGATCGCGCCCGCGCACCCCGACGGCCAGGACGTACGCGGCCCAGCCCGCGGGCGCGAGCAGCCCGGCCGCCCACACCTCGGCCGCCCGCACCTCGGCCGCGCGGCCGCCCCGTAGTACGCGCCCCGGTACGCCGCCGCCCCGTGCGAGGAGCTCGTGCGCGGCCACGACCGACACGGCCGCCGCCACCGCGATCCCGGTCGGGCGGGTCAGCCCGGCCGCCACCGCGAGGCCCGCCGCCCACAGCCAGCGGCCGCGCAGCAGGGCGTACAGGGTCCAGGCGGCGAGGGCGGCCAGCAGCGCCTCGGTGTACGCGAGGGTCAGCACGACGGCGTGCGGCAGCGCGGCCCACAGCGCGACGAGCAGCACCCCGGCCCGCGCCCCGAGCAGGTGCTCCCCGACCCGGTACACCCCGACGGCGGCCAGCGCGGCGGCCGCCCAGGCGACGGCGAGCCCGGCGACGGCGAGCCCGCCGGGCATCGCCTGGGAGGCGGCCCGGACGAGCAGGGGGTACAGCGGGAAGAAGGCCACGTCGCTCTGGACGGACCCGCTCGCCGGCCACATCTGGATCCGGCCGTAGCCGTGCCCGGCGATCCAGAGGTACCAGACCGAGTCCCAGGACCCGCCGAGCACCCGGACCGGACTGCGCCCGGCCCACCAGGCGGCGGCGGAGAGCACCAGCACCCCGGACCCGCGCACGGCGGCGAACACCCCGAGCGCGATCACGGGGGCCGGGGCCGCCGCCGCCCGGACCCGCGCCGGGGTCCGCACGGACACCGTCGTCGCCATGTCTCCCGACTTTCCGCATACGCGTGAACAGGCCGGACTCCAGCTCGGCGCCGCCACGATGGAGAAACCCTACGAGGGCGAAACCGCCGCGCCCCGCTCGGCCACGCGCGTCATTCCTGGAGGCGGTGCAGGCGGGCCACGGCCTCTTCCAGTACGTCCGTCCGCTTGCAGAAGGCCCAGCGGACCTGGGTGGCGCCCGCGGACTTGTCGTCGTAGAAGACCTGGTTGGGGATCGCGACCACGCCGCAGCGGTCCGGGAGGGAGCGGCAGAAGGCGAGGCCGTCCTTTTCACCCAAGGGGGTGATGTCGGTGGTGATGAAGTAGGTGCCCTGGGGGCGGAAGACCTCGAAGCCCGCCGCGGCCAGGCCGTCCGCCAGGAGGTCGCGCTTCGCGGCGAGGTCGGTGCGGAAGCCCTCGTAGTACGAGTCGGGCAGGGCCAGCGCCTCGGCGACGGCGTACTGGAAGGGGCCCGAGGACACGTATGTCAGGAACTGCTTCGCCGAGCGGACCGCCGTGATCAGCTCGGGCGGGGCGGTCACCCAGCCGACCTTCCACCCCGTGAACGAGAACGTCTTGCCCGCCGAGGAGATGGTGACCGTACGCTCGCGCATGCCCGGGAGCCCGGCCAGCGGGGTGTGCGAGCCCTCGAAGACCAGGTGTTCGTACACCTCGTCGGTGATGACCAGCAGGTCGCGCTCCACCGCCAGCTCGGCGACGGCCGCGAGCTCCTCGGCGGTCAGGACCGTGCCCGTCGGGTTGTGCGGGGTGTTCAGCAGGAGCAGCCGGGTGCGCGGGGTGACCGCCGCGCGCAGGGCGTCCACGTCGAGGCGGAAGTCCGGGGCGCGCAGGGTGAGCGGGACGCGCACCGCGCCGGCCATGGCGATGCAGGCCGCGTACGAGTCGTAGAACGGCTCCAGCGCGATGACCTCGTCACCCGGTTCGAGGAGGGCCAGCAGGGCCGCCGCGATGGCCTCCGTGGCGCCGGCGGTGACGAGTACCTCGGTGTCCGGGTCGAAGGCGAGCCCGTAGAAGCGCTGCTGGTGGGCGGCGACGGCCGCGCGCAGCTCCGGGACGCCCGGGCCCGGCGGGTACTGGTTGCCCCGGCCGTCGCGGATCGCGCGCACCGCCGCCTCGGCGATCTCCGCGGGACCGTCGGTGTCGGGGAAGCCCTGGCCGAGGTTGATGGACCCGGTGCGCGTGGCCAGCGCCGACATCTCGGCGAAGATCGTCGTGCCGAAGGCGGCGAGGCGGCGGTTCAGGAAGGGGCGGTTGCTGCTCTCGGGTGCGCTCATGGGCGTCATCCTGCGGGCAACCTCTGGACTTGCTCAAGTGTGCTTTGGCCCGTGTGGCCAGGGGGCATCCCCCTTTCACGCGGGACGCGGGGATCCCGCTCCTCGGGAAGACCGAGGTGGAAGAGAGATTGGGGGCGAGGACCATGACCGGATTCCTCATCCTGTGCGCTGTGGCTGCTTTCGTCGTCTTCGTGTTCGTGCTGGCCAAGGTCTCCGGTGTGCGGAGCGGCTCCGGCGGCTCCGGCTCCGGGTCCAGCTCCAGCTCCAGCTCCAGCAGCTGGTGGGCGGGCGGCGACAGCGGAGGGTCTTCGTCCTCCTGCGGGTCCTCCTCGTCCTCCTGCGGCGGCGGGTCCTCCTCGTCCTGTGGTGGAGGCGGTTCCTGCTGACGGGGATTCCTGCTGACGGGGGTTCCTTCCACACGCGGTGCCCGCTGACACGGGGCAGCGGGCACCGCGCAGGTCAGGGCGCCCGGCGGGCTAACTTCCGTCGGGCGTCCTCCTGTTCGTCCTGCGGAAGGGGCTTCCCGCGCAGGTCGCGGCACCTTCGGGAAAGCCCCGCAATACGCTGCGCAGGTGGAACATGTTGAACACGTGAACTGTGTAGCCCCCGGGGGGATGTAAACCCCGTCAAGTTGGGTAAAAACGCTGTGAGTGCCGTGCCTTTCATGATTCCCTCGGTTGAGTAGACCAGTCCTCGGACCTCCCTGGACTTCCTGTGGACCCGTGCCGGTGTCCCCCCACCCGTTGACTACCGCTGGCGGGCCCCGGCCCATCTCCCTCGCGCGTTTGCGGAGCCGACTCATGCTCACGACCCTCCAGACCACTTACACCGACACGCGTGCCGCCGATCTGGCCTGGGCCCTCGGGCGGGAGCGGCTGCCCGCCCTGGCCGTGCTGAACCTCGAACTGGTGGGCGCAAAGGTGGAGTTGCGCCTGCTCGGGGCCTCCCACCAGGTGCTCCTGGAGGAGGGTGAGGTGCTCTGTTCGGAGACGGTCGCCTGCATGCCCGGGAGCAGCACGCCGCTGCCGCTCGGCGTGGCCAAGCGGGTCGGCGACTGGGAGTACGAGTTCGCCGCGCGGGTCGAGACCCTGTCGCAGGGCTCGTTCGCCGGGCGGGCGCAGGAGTTGCTCGCGCTGGTCGCGGATCACCCGAACGGGCTGGCCGGTACCTTCCCGGGCAGCCCGCACGCCTTTACCGCCATGCTGGCGCAGCGCTACGAGGGGCAGGTGCGGTGGCGCACCTGGCACGCGTACCCGCAGGAAGGGCAGCTGGTCGCCACCCGTACCCGGGTCGGCGTACGGGTGGGGGCCCCGGCCGCGGCGGCCCTGGAGTCCCCGGCCCTGCTGTCCTGATCGCCGCGCGGGGGCGGGAGGGCCGGCGCGCGGGCGGTCCGATGCGATTGCGCCAACCGGCCGAATCGATGCGCCAGTTGCACCCATGTGGGTGACTTGATGCAAGCGGGCGGTGACGTACGGTTCGCTGCATGATCGACCGTTCCGCCCCGCGCGGGGTGCTCCCGGCTCCGGAGCCGCGGGGCGTGGCGTCCGTCCCGGCCGCCCTGCCCGTACGGCCCCGGACCGGCCGACTGCTCGTCCTGGCCACCGTGTTCATCTGCGCCGCCTGCGGCCTCGTGTACGAGCTGGAGCTGCTCGCCCTCGGCTCCTACCTGATCGGCGACTCCGTCACCCAGGCGTCCGTCGTGCTGTCCGTCATGGTCTTCGCCATGGGCGTCGGTTCCCTGCTCGCCAAACGCCTGCGCGACCGCCCCGCCCTCGGCTTCGCCGCCGTCGAGGCCGGACTCGCACTGCTCGGCGGGCTCTCGGCCATGGCCCTGTACGCGAGCTTCGCCTGGCTGGGGGAGTCCCAGCCCGCGCTCGTCGCGTTCTCCTTCGCCATCGGCGTGCTCATCGGCGCGGAGATCCCGCTGCTGATGGTCCTGATCCAGCGCATCCGCAGACAGGACGCGGGCGGGGCCGTCGCCGACCTGTTCGCCGCCGACTACGTGGGCGCCCTCGTCGGCGGTCTCGCCTTCCCGTTCCTGCTGCTCCCGGTCCTCGGCCAGCTCACCGGGGCCATGCTCACCGGCACCGTCAACGCCGTCGTCGGCGGCGGCCTGGTGCTGTGGCTGTTCCACCGCGACCTCAGCCGGCGCGCCCGCTGGCTGCTGGTCGCCGCGAACGTCAGCGTGCTGGCGACACTCGCCTCAGCCACCGTCCTCGCCGACGACTTCGAGCGGGTCGCCCGCCGGGCCGTCTACGGCGGGGAGGTCCGCGTCGCCGTCCAGACCGGAGTGCAGGAACTGGTCCTCACCGGCCCCGCCACCGGCTCCCCGCGCTCCCTCGACCTCTTCCTCGACGGCCGCCTGCGGGTCAGCGGATACGACGAGTACCGCTACCACGAAGCCCTCGTCCATCCCGCGATGACCGGCCCCCACTCCCGGGTCCTGGTCCTCGGCGGCGGTGACGGCCTCGCCGCCCGCGAAGTGCTGCGCTACCGCGACGTCAGCTCCGTCACCGTCGTCGAACTCGACCCCGGGGTGGTCCGGCTCGCCCGTACCGACCCGATGCTCGCCGCGCTCAACGGCCGGGTGTACGAGGACCCGCGCCTCGGCGTCGTCACGCAGGACGCCTTCCGCTGGCTGCGCGGGCCGGCCGCACGGGACCGCTTCGACGTCATCGTCTCCGATCTCCCCGACCCCGGCATCACCCCCAGCACCAAGCTGTACTCGCAGGAGTTCTACGGGCTCGCCGCGCGGGCCCTGCGCCCCGGCGGCCGCCTCGCGGTGCACGCGGGGGCGCTCGGCACCCGGCCGCGCACGTACTGGACCGTCGACGCCACCCTGCGTGCGGCGGGCCTGCTCACCGCCCCCTACAGCGCGGGCGGCCGCCTCTCCGGCTTCGCCGCCGGGCCCGACCGGACGCAGGGCGCGGCCGATGCGCCGCCGCAGGACTGGGGGTTCGTACTGGCCGCCCGCGACAGGGTGCCGGAACTGCGCGTGGACCGCGACACGCCGAGCCTGCGCTCGCTGTCCACGCAGTCCCTGCACGATTCCGCGCGGGACGCGGAGCGCGGGCGGCTGCCCGGGCTCCCGCCGTCCACGCTTCCGCACCCGCGCTATACGTAGGCGGGAGTCGGTCGTCTCGGTAGGCTCGACCGCATGGAGCATCAGGTGTTCGTTCCGGTACCGGCAGCCGACCTCCGCGCCGTGCTGCGCGATCCCGCCCGGGTGGCGCGCTGCGTGCCAGGGCTCCAACAGGACGCCGACACCGAGTCCGGGCCGCTGTCGGGCCGGCTGAAGGTACGGGTCGGCGGGCACACCGTGACCTATCGCGGGACCCTGGCCGTCACCGAGCGGGAGCCCGGCCACTTCACCTTCGACGGCGAGGGCACCGAGGTCCGGGGCAGCGGCACCGTCAAGCTCTCCCTCGGGCTGCGGCTGACACCGGCCGACGGGGGGACCCGCCTGGACCTCACCGCCGAGGGCGCCGCCGACGGACGCGCCGCCGGTTTCGCCCCGGAGGCCACCGCCACCGCCGTGCGCCGGCTCCTCGACCGGGCCGCCGCGCACCTGGCGACGGCGGCTGCCGCCCCCGGGCCGCAGGGCGCGCAAGCGGCGGCCGAACCGGTGACGGACGTGGTGGCCGAGGCCGAGGAGGCGGCCGGCTACGACGCCGGGGACGACGGGGACATCGGGGACGACATCACCGAGGTCACCGCGTCCGTGTTCGACACCGAGGTGCCGCCCCCGTCCCTGGACCCCTTCCTGGAAGGCAGCTTCGGCGACCTGGGCGACCTCGACGACCTCGCCGGACCTCTGCGCCCGCCGGCCGAGGCCGCCCACGCGCGCCGCACGATGATCGGCCGCAGCGCCGAGGAGGTCGACCACGCACCCCCGCGCGGCCGCTACGCCCCGGTTCCGGCCCCCGGCGCGGCGGCGGCGAGCGCGAGCCTGCGCTGGCTCGCCCCGGCGGCCGTGTTCGCCGTGGCCTCGGCGGTCGTCCTGGGCCGAGCCCTGCGCCGCCGCCGCTGACCGCGCCGCCGCTGGCCACCGGGCCGCCGGACAGGCCCTAGGGTCGGTCGCATGAGCACGCAACTGAGCGCCGGCGGCGCGGAGCTGACCATCGACCAGGACAACGGCTGCCGGATCAGCAGTCTGCGGATCGACGGGACGGAGCTCCTGCGCCAGGGGCCGAAGTACGGCTCCTTCCCGATGGTCCCGTGGTGCGGGCGCACCAGGAACGGTCAGTTCCAGGACGGTGCGACCCTGCACCAGCTGCCCGTCAACCACCCGCCGCACGCCATCCACGGCTTCGGCCGCGACGCCGTCTGGCGCACGGCCCGCGCCACCGCCACCGGGGCGGCCTTCACGTACGAGCTGGGCGACCCGTGGCCGTACCGGGGTGTGGTCACCCAGCTCTTCGAGCTCGGTGAGAACGCGCTGACCCTCACCATGGGCGTGGAGACGTACGAGGACTCCTTCCCGGCGCAGGCCGGCTGGCACCCCTGGTTCCACCGCAACCTCGGTCTCGGCGAGGACGTACGCATCGACTTCGAGGCCGGCTGGCAGGAGGAGCGCGGCGCCGACCACCTGCCCACCGGCAACCGGGTCGACCCCAAGCCGGGCCCCTGGGACGACTGCTTCGGCATGCCCGACGGGGTCGACGTCACCCTCACCTGGCCGGGCGCGCTGGAACTGAAGGTCACCAGCCGCTCCGAATGGGTGGTCGTCTACGACGAGGAGTCCGAGGCCGTCTGCGTCGAGCCGCAGTCCGGCCCGCCGAACGGGCTGAACACGCTGCCGCAGCTGGTCACTCCGGTGGACCCGCTGGAGATCTCCACGACGTGGACCTGGCGGCGGCTCTCGTAGCGCCCAATTAAGCTCGTGGCCATGACTGACGTACGCGATGCGCTTCTGCAGCAGATCAAGGACAAGGCCGTCGTGCACGGCAAGGTGATCCTCTCCTCCGGCATGGAGGCCGACTACTACATCGACCTCCGGCGGGTCACCCTGGACGGCGAGGCGGCCCCGATGGTCGGCCAGGTCATGCTGGACCTCACCGCCGATCTGGACTTCGACTGCGTCGGCGGCCTGACCCTGGGCGCGGACCCCGTCGCGACCTCGATGCTGCACGCCTCCGCCGCGCGCGGGCAGCGCCTGGACGCCTTCGTCGTCCGCAAGGCGCAGAAGGCGCACGGCATGCAGCGCCGCATCGAGGGCACCGACGTCAAGGGCAAGCGCTGCCTGGTCGTCGAGGACACCTCCACCACCGGCGGTTCCCCGCTGACCGCCGTCGAGGCGGTCCGTGAGGCCGGCGGCGAGGTCGTCGCGGTCGCCACGATCGTCGACCGCGGGGCGGCCGACGCCATCGCCGGGGCGGGTCTGCCCTACCTCACCGGCTACGAGCTCGGGGACCTCGGGCTCTCCTGACCCCGGTCCGGCCCAGCCCGGCCCGGCACAAGTGGTGACTTAGGTCCCCATACGTCCCGCGGCAGGTCCTGACCTGGTCTTTTTCGACGGGGCGGAGTGTTTCACGTGAAACACTCCGCCCCGTTCGGCCATGTGGGGCGACCGGCGGGGTGGAGTGTTGGGCGGAGTCTGGAAAGATAGCCCCGACGGCGACGTCGCCCCCAGGTCAGGGCCAGCAATAGCACACTCCCCGCACATCCAAGGAGCGGACAGATGCCCATCGCAACCCCCGAGGTCTACAACGAGATGCTCGACCGGGCGAAGGCAGGCAAGTTTGCCTACCCGGCGATCAACGTGACCTCGACCCAGACCCTGCACGCTGCACTGCGCGGCTTCGCGGAGGCCGAGAGCGACGGCATCATCCAGATCTCCACCGGTGGTGCGGAGTTCCTGGGTGGCCAGTACAACAAGGACATGGTCACGGGCGCGGTGGCCCTGGCCGAGTTCGCGCACGTCGTCGCCGCCAAGTACGACATCACCGTCGCGCTGCACACGGACCACTGCCCCAAGGACAAGCTGGACGGCTACGTCCGCCCGCTCCTGGAGGTGTCCGCCGAGCGCGTGGCCCGCGGTCTGAACCCGCTCTTCCAGTCGCACATGTGGGACGGCTCCGCCGAGACCCTGGCCGACAACCTGGCCATCGGCCAGGAGCTGCTCGCCAAGGCCGCCGCCGCGAAGATCATCCTTGAGGTCGAGATCACCCCGACCGGCGGCGAGGAGGACGGCGTCAGCCACGAGATCAACGACGAGCTCTACACGACCGTCGACGACGCGCTGCGCACGGCCGAGGCCCTCGGCCTGGGCGAGAAGGGCCGCTACCTGCTGGCCGCCTCGTTCGGCAACGTGCACGGCGTCTACAAGCCGGGCAACGTCGTCCTGCGCCCCGAGCTCCTCAAGGACCTCCAGGCCGGCGTCAGCGAGAAGTACGGCAAGTCCTCCCCGTTCGACTTCGTCTTCCACGGCGGCTCGGGCTCCACGGCCGAGGAGATCGCCACCGCGCTGGAGAACGGCGTCGTGAAGATGAACCTCGACACCGACACCCAGTACGCCTTCACCCGCCCGGTCGCGGACCACATGTTCCGCAACTACGACGGTGTCCTGAAGGTCGACGGCGAGGTCGGCACCAAGTCCACCTACGACCCGCGCACCTGGGGCAAGCTGGCCGAGGCCGGCATGGCCAAGCGCGTCACCGAGGCGTGCGCGAACCTGCGCTCGACCGGTACGAAGCTGAAGTAGTCGAGCACCGTACGAACCAGGGGCCCGGCCGCCGTCGAGAGACGGCGGGCCGGGCCCTTCGGCTTGTCGGCCCGGGCCCTTCGGGCCGCCGGGCGGCGATGCCCCAGACTGGTCGCATGTCCATTCACCAGAACCTGCTCGGGGGCCCCGCCCCCACCCACCTCCCCGACGAGCCGGGCCGCGAGGCCCTCGCCGCGGGCACCCCCGCCGTCGAGGTGGCGGCCGCGCACCCCACCTCCTCCCTCGCCTGGGCGACCCTGGCCGACGAGGCGTTCGCCGCCGGCCGCACGGTCGAGTCGTACGCCTACGCCCGTACGGGCTACCACCGCGGCCTCGACGCCCTGCGCCGCGCCGGCTGGAAGGGCCACGGCCCGGTGCCGTGGGAGCACGAGCCGAACCGCGGCTTCCTGCGCGCCCTGAACGCCCTGGCCCGTGCGGCCGAGGCGATCGGCGAGAAGGAGGAGCACGAGCGGTGCTCGACCTTCCTGCGCGACTCCTCGCAGACGGCGGCGGACGCGCTCGCCGCCTGACGCAGCGGGTGTCCGCCGGTGTGTTCCGGTGACTTCCGGCCGGGCCTCGTGTGGGGCCCGGCCGGAAGTGGAATGTGACCTACCCCACTCCCTATTGGAGTGCCTCCCCAACCCGGTCTTATGATGCGGACAGGGGACCGGAGCTCCACTCACCTCACCGGAAGGAGCGGACCGCTACCCGGAAGCACGTGTCGAGGAGACAGCGATGTCGCACACCCTTGATGCCTCCGGAGACGGCGGTTCGGACACCCCGAACCTCGACTTCGCCGGCACGACCCCGTACGAGGACTACGTCCAGGCGGACGTCCTGACCCACCTCCAGCACCTGCGCTCGGACGACCCGGGCGAGATGGTCTTCCTGGTCACGACCCAGGTCATGGAGCTGTGGTTCACGGTCATCGTCCATGAGTGGGAAACCGCCGCCCAGGCGCTGCGCGAGGACGACCTGCCGGTCGCGATGGACGCACTGAAACGTTCCCTCCGCGAGCTGGAGGCCCTGAACTCCTCCTGGCGCCCGCTCGCCCAGCTCACCCCGGGCCAGTTCAACGCCTACCGCGCCGCCCTCGGCGAGGGCTCCGGCTTCCAGTCGGCGATGTACCGCCGGATGGAGTTCCTGCTCGGCGAGAAGTCCTCCTCCATGCTGGTCCCGCACCGCGGCGCCCCGCGCGTCCACGCGGAGCTGGAGAAGGCCCTGCACGAGCCCAGCCTCTACGACGAGGTCCTGCGCCTGCTCGCCCGCCGCGGGCTCCCGGTCCCGGAAGCGGTCCTGAACCGCGACCTGGCGCTGCGCTACGAGCCCTCGCAGGAGGTCGAGGCCGTCTGGACGGCCCTGTACGAGGACCCCGACCGGAACATGGACCTGCACCGGCTGGGCGAGGTCCTCACGGACGTGGCCGAACTGGTCTGGCGCTGGCGCAACGACCACCTGGTCGCCACCCGCCGCGCGATGGGCGCGAAGACGGGCACGGGCGGCTCGGCGGGCGTGACCTGGCTGGAGAAGCGCGCGACGAAGAACGTGTTCCCCGAGCTGTGGACGGCGCGCAGCCATGTCTGAGCCGACAGCGTCCGAGCCGACAGCGGATCTCGCGGCCCGCGCCGCGCAGCTGGACGCCGCCGACGAGCTGGCCAAGCTCCGCGAACGCTTCGAGCTGCCCGACGGGGTGGTCTACCTCGACGGCAACAGCCTCGGCGCCCTGCCGGCCGGCGTCGCGCAGCGACTGGCCGAGGTCGTCACCCAGGAGTGGGGCACCAGCCTCATCCGCTCCTGGTCCGAAGGCACCTGGTGGACCGCGCCCGAGCGGATCGGCGACAAGCTCGCCCCCCTCATCGGCGCGGCCCCCGGCCAGACCGTGGTCGGCGACTCCACCAGCGTCAACCTCTTCAAGGCCCTGGTCGGCGCCGCCCGCCTCGCGGGGCCGGGCCGTACCCGGATGCTGGTCGACGCCGCCACCTTCCCCACCGACGGCTACATCGCCGAGTCCGCGGCCCGGATGACCGGCCTGACCGTCACCCCGGTGGACCCGCAGGGCGCGGCGGCCGCCATGGGGCCGGACACGGCCGTGGTCCTGCTCAACCACGCCGACTACCGCACCGGGCGCCTGCACGACCTGCCGGCGCTCACCCGCGCGGCCCACGCCGCCGGCGCCATCGCCGTCTGGGACCTGTGCCACTCCGCGGGCGCGCTCCCCGTCGGCCTCGACGCCCACGCCGTGGACCTGGCGGTCGGGTGCACGTACAAGTACCTCAACGGCGGCCCCGGCTCGCCCGCGTACCTGTACATCGCCGCCCGCCACCAGCAGGAGTTCGACTCCCCGCTGCCCGGCTGGAACGGTCACGCGGACCCCTTCGCGATGACCCCGGACTACGCGCCGGCCCGGGGAGCCGTCCGCGGCCGCGTCGGCACCCCGGACATCCTGTCGATGCTCGCCCTGGAGTCGGCGCTCGACGCCTGGGACGGGGTCTCCATCGAGGAGGTCAGGGCGAAGTCCCTCGCCCTGACGGACTTCTTCCTGGAGTGCGTCGCGGCGTACGTCCCCGAGGGCGTGGTGGAGTCGGTTACCCCCGCCGAGCACGCCCACCGGGCCAGCCAGGTCTCGCTGCGCACCGCGAACGCCCGCGAGGTCATGGCGGAGCTGATATCGAGGGGCGTCATCGGGGACTTCCGAGCCCCGGACGTCCTGCGCTTCGGCTTCACCCCGCTGTACGTCGGTTTCGCCGATGCGGAGCGTGCGGCGCGGACACTGGGTCACATTTTCGGGTGACCCGGTAGCGAAACGTCACATCACCGGGCGGGCGGGGCTACGGCTCCGCCCGCCCGCGTATGCGGCCCACCCCGCAAGGAACGTCCTGTTGAGGCCTGATACGGTCCCGCTCTGCCGGAACACCGGAACAACCGGAACATCAGTCCCCGCTGTCCCACGCGTTACCGAGAGGTTGAGTCGATGACGGACCCCGCAGTGGAACGGGACGCTGCCGAGGCCGCCTCGGCCTTCTCCCATCCTCCGGTCGCCCCCGACGCGACGGCGGCCTACGGTGAACACCCCGACCAGGTCGTCGACTTCTACGCCCCGCGCGGCGAGGGGGCCGCGGTCCAGGCCCCGCTGGTCGTGGTCCTGCACGGCGGCGCCTGGCGCGCCCCGTACGACCGGCAACACATCACCCCCTTCGTGGACTTCCTGGCCCGCCGGGGTTTCGCCGTGGCCAATGTCGAGTACCGGCGCGGCCGTTCGCTGCCGCACCAGGACGCGGCGGGGCCCGTGGCGGGACGCTGGCCCGAGACCTTCGACGACGTGGCCGCGGCCATGGACGCCCTGCCCGGGCTCGCCGCGGCGGCCCTGCCGCAGGCGGACCCCCGCCGCATGGTGATCACCGGCCACTCCGCGGGCGGCCACCTCGCCCTGTGGGCCGCGGCCCGGCACGTACTGCCGACCGGGTCCCCGTGGCGGCTGCCCGCCCCGCCGCTGCTGCGCGGCGTGGTGGCGCTGGCCCCCATCGCGGACTTCGCGGTCGCGGAGGAGCTGGGCGTGTGCGGCGGGGCCTCGGCGCAACTGCTGGGCGGCGGGGCACTGTTCGAGGAGCGCCGCCCGTACGCGGATCCGGCGGCGCTGCTGCCGACGGGCATCGCCACGGCGGTGGTGCAGGGCCGGGAGGACATCGTGGTCCCGGACGCGGTGGCGGAGGCGTACGTGGCGGCGGCCGCGCAGGCGGGGGAGATGGTGGGGCTGACCCTGCTGGACGGGATCGGCCACTTCCCGCTCATCGACCCGGCGGCGGACGCATGCGCGGTGGTCGCGGAGGAGATCTCCCAGCTGGCCTGGTGACCGGTCGCCGTGTGGTGCGGGTCACAGTCCGGGGTGCGATGAGTTTGCGCCGGGCCGGCGGTCTGCATTTCCGTAGAGCGGATACGAACCAACGCGAGGAGCAGGTCCCATGCGCATCGTCATCAGTGAGTTCATGACCCTGGACGGCGTCGTGCAGGCGCCGGGCGGAGCCGAGGAGGACACCGACGGCGGCTTCGCGCACGGCGGCTGGTCGCACCCGTTCTTCGACCCGGAGATCGTGGGCGGGGCCTTCGCCGACGCGACGTCCAAGGCCGAGGCGCTGCTGTTCGGGCGCCGCACCTGGCAGACGATGGCGGGGGCCTGGCCCGAGCGGGCCGGCGACCCGTTCGCCGACCAGATGAACGCGATCCCCAAGCACGTCGTGTCCCGCACGCTCACCGAGTCCGACCTGACGTGGAACAACACCGCGCTCATCCCCGGCGACGACGCCGTCGACCGCATCCGGGAGCTCCACAAGCGCGAGGGCGGCGACCTGCTGGTCATGGGCAGCCCCACGCTCGTCCGCACCCTGCTGGCCGAGGGGCTGGTGGACGAGCTCCGGCTCATGATCATGCCGGTGCTCGCCGGCGGCGGTAAGTCGATCTTCCCCGCCGACGGGGGCCTGCGTACGCTCGAACTGGTCTCCACGGTCACCAGCCCTAACGGCGTCAACGTCTGCACCTACCGCCCGGTCGCCAAGGGCTAGCAGGGGGTGTCCGGCGGGTGTCCGTGGCGTCGCGACGCCCGGCAGACACCCCCTGGGTACGAACGAACGATGCACCGAGGGGGGGGGGGGGGGGGGGGGGTCGGCCCCCGGGGGGGGTTGGGGTGTTTCTTTCTGGGTGAGGACTCCAAGAAAAAGGT
>NZ_JBVJUY010000010.1:222809-226982 GCF_055604165.1 Streptomyces sp. NPDC037242 | reverse complement strand
GCCCCTCACCCCCCCCCCCCCCCCCCCCCCCCCCCCCCCCCCCCCCCCCCCCCCCCCCCCCCCCCCCCCCCCCCCCCCCCCCCCCCCCCCTCGGGGTTGTTCAGGTTGTTCCTGCCGGGTCAGGGCCTACAGGAACGAGTTGATCTCGATCGTCTCGGTGCGGCCGGGGCCGACGCCGATCGCGGAGATCGGGGCGCCCGACATCTCCTCAAGGGCCTTGACGTACGCCTGGGCGTTCTTCGGGAGGTCCGCGAAGGTCTTGGCCTTGGTGATGTCCTCGGACCAGCCGGGGAGGTTTTCGTAGATCGGCTTCGCGTGGTGGAAGTCCGTCTGCGAGTACGGGAGCTCCTCGACGCGCTTGCCGTCGATCTCGTACGCGACGCAGACCGGGATCTGCTCCCAGCCGGTCAGCACGTCGAGCTTGGTGAGGAAGAAGTCCGTCAGGCCGTTGACGCGGGTCGCGTAACGCGCGATCGGGGCGTCGAACCAGCCGCAGCGACGGTCGCGGCCGGTGGTCACACCGCGCTCGCCACCGATGCGGCGCAGGGCCTCGCCGTCCTCGTCGAACAGCTCGGTCGGGAACGGGCCCGCACCCACACGCGTGGTGTAGGCCTTGAGGATGCCGATGACGCGGCTGATCTTCGTCGGGCCGACACCCGTACCCGTGCAGGCGCCGCCCGCGGTCGGGTTCGAGGAGGTCACGAAGGGGTACGTGCCGTGGTCCACGTCGAGCAGGGTGCCCTGGCCGCCCTCGAAGAGCACGACCTTGTCCTCGTCCAGCGCGTTGTTGAGGATCAGGGTGGTGTCGGCGACGTAGCCCTTGATCTGGTCCGCGTACTGGAGCATCTCCTCGACGATCGCGGAGGCCTCGATCGCGCGGCGGTTGTACAGCTTCGCGAGGAGCTGGTTCTTGCCCTCCAGCGCCGCTTCGACCTTCTGGGTGAGGATCGACTCGTCGTACAGGTCCTGGACCCGGATGCCGACGCGGTTGATCTTGTCCGCGTAGGTCGGGCCGATGCCGCGGCCGGTCGTACCGATCTTGCGCTTGCCGAGGAAGCGCTCGCCGACCTTGTCGAGGGTGACGTTGTACGGCGTGATCAGGTGCGCGTTGCCGCTGATGAGCAGCTTGGAGGTGTCGATGCCGCGCTCGTTCAGGCCGCGCAGCTCGGAGAGCAGGACGGCGGGGTCGACGACGACACCGTTGCCGATGACCGGGGTGCATCCGGGGGAGAGGATGCCGGAAGGGAGAAGGTGCAGTGCGTACTTCTGGTCGCCTACGACGACCGTGTGGCCGGCGTTGTTGCCGCCCTGGTAGCGCACCACATAGTCAACGGATCCACCGAGCAGGTCGGTGGCCTTTCCCTTGCCCTCGTCACCCCACTGAGCTCCGAGCAGCACAAGAGCGGGCACAGGCGTACACCTCTTCCGGATGGGGCATGTCCAAGGTCAGGGGGCGTACGACGATGTACACCGCAGGCTGAGCCGTCGGACCGGTACCCCGGAATAGACGAAGGCCCTGGCGCAATAGCGCAAGGGCCTCTTGCACAAAGATGCTACCCGAGGAAGGACCGAGGTGTCGGCTCCAGAGCCCACCATGAGCCAAGCGGGCGCGCCGGTAGGCGCCCTGCTCGTGCTCGTCGACCCGGTCGCCCGCCGTCTTGACGGCGAGTCCGTGCGGATCGCGAAAGATGTGTTGTCAGCGGGAGCAACGGCGAAAATCTGCCTCCCGGATTCGCAGGAGGAGTTTGCGCGGGCCCTCGCCCGCCGGGGCCATCGCCAGCCGGTGATCGTCGGCGACGACCGGGCGCTCGTACGGGCCGTCGGGCTGCTGCACCGGGAGCGGGCCCTGTCCGACGGGGTGGTTTCGCTGATCCCCGTGGGGCAGCCGGGATCCTTGGTGCTGGCGAGGGCGCTGGGGGTGCCGCTGTCGGCCGTCTCGGCCGCGCGGGCGGTCCTGGACGGCACCGTCGGCATGCGGGACCTGCTGGTCGACGACAGCGACGGGGTGGTGCTGGGCGGGCTCAGCATTCCACCCGTACGGCCGGTACCCCGTCCGGCGGGGCCGTCGGTGTGGAGCGCGTACCGCTCGCTGGTACGCACCCTCGTGCGGCCGCCGACGGGCGAGGAGGCCGGTGCATCCGGTGCGTCCGGGGGCTCCGGCGCGTCCGGCGCCGGGCACCGGCTGCGGGTGGAGGCCGACGGGGTGGTCCTCGCGGACGTGGACCGGCTGGTGGAGGACGTCTCCGTGACCCCGCGGGAGGGTGACGGCCTCGCCGAGGTGGTCGTCCGCATGGGCAGGGGCCCCGGCTCGGTGGTGCGCACGCGGGCCGGCACCGTGACGGTGTCGGGCGCGGACTTCCGCTACCGCGCCGACGCCGCGGTCACCGGCCCGGTCCGGCGGCGCACCTGGACCCTGCGGCCCGGGGCCTGGGCCCTCAGGCTTCCGCACCAGCGGTGATCTGTGGTCCGCCGGGATCGCCCGCGGTGAGCGGCCCGCCCGCGCCCGCGTGCCTGGCGGCCGAGCTGGGCGAGTGGCGGCGTGATGCGCTGCTGCTGTGCCTGCTGCCGGTGTTCTGCTGGCCTGCGGTGGTGGGAGGGCTGCTGGCCCGGCCGCTGTGGCTGGCGGGGGTGTGGCTGGGGGTGCTGCTGTGCCCGGTGGGGCTCGGCGTGCGGGAGTTGTACGCCGTCCGGCGCGTGCGGCGGGCGCTGTCCTCGGAGCAGGGGCCGGGCTGGGTGGCGTACGAGGCGGAGGTCGTCCGGAGCCGCGGGCCCCGGGTGGCGCCGACGGGGGTGGCGCGGCGGCTGCGGCTGCCGCTGTCGCGGATCGTGCTGCCGGACGGCCGTGTACTGCGTCCGGGGCTCGTGTGGCGCCCGCCCGTCGGGACGCTCTCCCTGTGGCTGGGGCCGGGCGGGGCCGTCTGGATCCCGACGGCCCGCCGCCGACTGGGCACCGCCCGGGCGGGCTGACGGCGGCGGGCCGGGGCGCAGCCCGCCTCAGGCCTGGGCGGCTGCCTCGGCGAACGGCCCGCCGGGGCCGAAGGCCAGCTCGGCGAAGCGCTCGCCGATGCGGCGGAGGCCGGCGGGGTCCGGGTGGAGCGCGTCGGGCAGCGGCAGCTCGGCGAACTCCGCCTCGCCGTAGAGCGAGCGGCCGTCGAGGTAGTGCAGGTTCGGGTCGTCGGCCGCCCGCGCGGCGGTGATGCGGGAGAGCTCGTCCCGGATGACGCGGAGCGTCAGCCGGCCGGGGTCCGAGGGGTCGCCCGTGGCCCGGAAGCTCAGCTTCCCGCCCTCGAAGTCCGGCACGAGGGGGCCCGGGGTGTCCTCCTGGATGGGGCAGAGGACGGGGGAGACCACCAGCAGCGGCGTGGTCGGGTGGCCTTCGCGGATCGTGTCGAGGAAGCCGTGCACCGCCGGGCCGAAGGCGCGCAGCCGCATCAGGTCGGTGTTGACCAGATTGATGCCGATCTTGACGCTGATCAGGTCCGCGGGGGTGTCGCGCATGGCGCGCGCGACGAACGGGTCGAGCAGGGCGTTGCCGCCGAACCCCATGTTGACCAACTGCACGCCGACGCGGCCGGCGGCCACCGCCGGCCAGGTCCCGGTCGGGCTCTCGGCGGTGGTGCCGTGGCTGATCGAACTGCCGTGGTGCAGCCACACGCGGCGGCCGAGGTCCGGCGCGGCTTCGACCGGGGCGTCGGTGCGCAGGGCGATCACCTCGGTGATCTCCGTCTGCGGGAGCCAGATCTCGACGTCCTTGACCCCGGCGGGCAGTTCGGCGAACCGGGCGGTGCCCGGCGCGCCGGGAATGGTGGTCGCCGCCCAGGTGGCCATGTCGATGGTGTGGAGGTTGCCGCCGGCCACGCTCGTCCGGTCGGCGAGCCGGCCGTCGACGATCAGGTCGTACACGCCGTCCGGCCTGGTCGGGCCGCCCCGGTAGACCGTCTTCGTGGGGAGTACGTCCAGCTCCACGGCCGTGGCGCGGGTGCGGAAGGCCAGCCGCACGCCGGAGGGCTGGGCCTCCATCATGGCCAGGTTCTGGTCGGGGAACTGCTTGCGCGCCCAGGCGGGCAGCCGGTGCGGCAGCACGCCCCGGGGGGGGGGGGGGGGGGGGGGGGGGGGGGGGGAGGGGGGGGGGGGGGGGGGGGGGGGGGGGGGGGCCTGCGGGGGGCCGGGGAT